>JAKSHU010000134.1 GCA_024399175.1 archaeon | reverse complement strand
GCGAAACGGGGAGCGGAAGCCTGTGCCATCTCCAAGGCGCAGCATGCGAGGCCCCAGTGAAGGGGGTGCATGGAGTTCTTCATTGCCCAGGACCAGATAGGTCCCGTGAGCTTGTCTATAGTCCTCCTGGTACCAGAGCTGATGAGGTCGTTTATGAGAGCGGTAGACCACGACATAAACTCGTCAGCACTCATGGCAACAGCATGAGGGTAGAGGCTCATATCCATATGTTTTCCTCCTTTTTCAGTGCGTAGGTTACACCTAACAGCATGATTCCAAGGAACAGAAGCATCCATACGGTTGCGGTAGTAGTAAGTCCGGAGTATGCAACAGCCCAGATCATAAGGAATGTCACGACCAAATCAAATACCACGAAAATCAAAGCGTATGCGTAGTATTGGAACCTGAACTGGACACGAGCGTCTCCGATAGGAACCGAACCGCACTCGTAAGTTTCTTCTGTCCACTTTGATGACTGCGAGGGCCTAAGGAACCTCGAAACCATCCATGCCAAAGGCGCAAACCCGAGGGAAATAATTCCCACGAACAACAAAGGCAAATAGCTTGCGATTAGTGACATTAACTTTGCCGATGGGCTTTACCTATATAATAAAAGAGGATTTCAGAGGGGGTCCAGTATATAAAGCGATTCGGGGCCGAGAATATTTTCTGGATACTCGATTCCGATATGAATATTGACACGTTTTTATGGCAGGAAAAGACTGTCCCCGCATGGCAGCAAAGATAGGATTCATCGGCGCAGGAAGAATGGCCGGCGCGATGATCGAAGGACTTATCGCAAAGAACGTCTACAGCAAAGACGAGATTATCGCCTGTGCCCCCACCGAGGCCACCAGAAACAGGATGACCCAGAAGTGCGGAATCAAGATGTATGAGAAGGCAACGGACATGGTGGATCTCGCCGATGTCCTCGTGCTCGCTATCAAGCCCAAGTACATCGCCTCCCTGTTCAAGGACGAGGGGGTCAGACTAGGCAGGAACCACCTCCTGATCAGCATCGCCGCAGGAGTCAAGCTCAAGGCCCTTCAGAGCTACGCGCCCGAGTCGAGAATCGTCAGGGTCATGCCCAACCACTGCTGCATGGTGCTCGAGGGTGCAGCAGGATTCGTCATGGGGGAGGGATGCACCGAGAGCGACAGGAGCACTGTCAACACCGTCCTCTCCGCCATCGGACTCGCCGCTGAAGTAAGGGAGGAGGACCTTGATGCGGTCACCGGAATCTGTGGAAGTTCCCCTGCATACCTGTACATGGCGGCACACGCACTCATCGAGGCGGGAATGAAGTACGGCCTCACGGAGGAGCAGGCCACGGTCCTCGCCGCCCAGTCCATGATCGGTGCGGGCAAGATGGTCCTCCAGTCCGGAATGAAGACCGATGCCCTCGTCGATGGAGTGTGCTCGCCTGGAGGAACCACCATCGAAGGCGTTAAGGTTCTTCGTGAGGAGCACTTCGAGAACGCGATGATCCACTGCGTGGATGCCTGCGTGAAGCGTTCCATCGAGATGGGCAAGGAGTGAATCCCGAGACGTCCGCCATATGCGGGTACCCCCTGAAAATCAATAGACCCAGATAGTGAAAATTCTTAACGGGTGCACAGAGGATTTGTTCTGTGCACCCAGATTTTGATCAGTGACGGAAGACGTTCTTCAGGAGTCCGAGCCCGATGCGCGGCGCGGCGGCCCAAATGGAACTGGTCTTCCAGTCGAGATCGTTCTTGTCGGTGATGGTCGAGTCCATCATCCTGACTCCCTCATCCTTGATGGCCCAAAGGCGCCTGTCACGCTCCTCGGTGTCGTCCAGGAGAAGGGCCTCGTCAATGGTGTGCATGATGTTGCGGGCGATCTCGGTCCTCTCGTTGCGCTCCTTTGCTCCCTCAGGAGTGAGACGTCCGGAGGCCAGCTGTGCATTGGTGAGCTCTATGGCTGCATCGTACGAGGTCTCCGCGATGTCGTCACGGGTCATCCACACAGTCTCGTAGGACAGGACATGTTTCCACGAAGGACTGTCCAGAAGCTTCCTGTGGTCCTCAAGCGTCCTCGCACGGAGCTTGTATCCCCACTTGTCAGGTTCCTCGAACGCACGGCTTCCGGGATCGACAAAGGGTGCGAACGGGGAGTCGTAGATGAACAGGTTATCGTCCTTCCTGACACAGTCCCAGAGTCTCTTCGCACCGCGTGCGGAGTCCATAGCGGACTCCCTGGTCTGCTGGGGAAGACCGGTCATGAAGAACAGGTCGAACCTCCCGCATCCGTTCTCGAACGCGGCGGGAAGGGTCCTCTCGATGGCCTCGTTGGTGTATCCCTTACCAAGTGCCAGACGAACACTTTCATCATAAGAGTCGGGGGAGAACTCGATGCTCCATCCCGCACCAAACGCCTTGTCGCACTTGCGGAAGTACTCCGCGTTGGCACCGTTGAACAGCTCTATGACGAAGTGATTGTCGACATCCAGCTCCTTCACCTCGTTCAGGAACTCGTCGGCATACTTCATGCCTGCCTGCCTCAGATCCCCGACGATGAAGATGGGGGCCTTCATGTAGTTGTTGATGTTGGCCACATCTTCCGCCAGTTTCTTCGGACTTCTGAACGCAGGTGCCTTCCTGCAGACCACGCGGCCGTTGGCATCGTGCGAGCCTCCGCATTCGGCACAGTTGACGGAACATCCCCTGACCGTGAAGACGGAGGTGAGGGGGGTCTGCGCCCAGGCCTTCCAGGGAAGCGATCCGGCCACATCCATCGTCTTGATGACGTTCTTGATCATCACACCGTAATCGAATATCACGCTGTCCAGATTGTCCAGCACGTGGGTGACGCCGTTGTTGTGGATCCTTCCCTCCTTGTCCTTCCAGACCAGGTTGGGCACCTCGGAGAGGTCATCGCCCTTGTTCAAGGCATCCAGCAGCTTGACCGTGGGCACCTCGGTGGTGTCCCCGCGCATGACAAGGTCGATCTCGGGCCTGCGGATGAGCTCGTCATAGAAGTACGAGGAAGTCAGACCGCCGAATTCGATCTTGGCATCGGGATGGTACTTGCGGACGATCTTGGCCAGCTCGATGGCACCGTGGGCGTGGGGCATCCAGTGAAGATCTATTCCATAGACGTCCGCGTCGATGCTCTTGATCTTCTTCTCGGCATCGAACTTGTCGCTGGCCAGCATCTGTCCCGCGATGTTCACGATACGGGTCTTGTAACCCGCTGCCATCAGCTGGGCGGAGATGGTCATGAATCCGATGGGATACATCTCGAACACGGGGGACGAGGGAATCACATCGCTGACCGGCCCATAGAATATGGGCTTCTTCCTGAAGTCGTACACGCTGGGAGCGTGGAGGAACACCATGTCGTAATGAGCCATGTTATCAGTTTCCGAAGCGCCTTCCGCGCTGTTGATATGAACGTATGGCACGGAGCAGGTCGATGCGCCTGAATCCGGGCCAGTAGACGTCGGTGAAATACAGTTCCGAATATGCCAGCTGCCATAGGAGGAAGTTGGACACCCTCACCTCTCCAGAGGTGCGCAGGATCAGGTCCGGATCAGGCATGTCCCACGTGTAGAGGTGGGAGGAGATGAGATCCTCGGTTATCTGATCGGGACTGATCAGACCGTTCTGGACCTTCTGGGATATCTCCTTGACGGCATTCACGATCTCCTGCCTTCCGCCGTATGCGAGACAGATGCTGATCGTGAAGTCGGAATAGTCTTTGGTCTTCTCATAGGCATAGTCGATCGCCTTGCGGACATACTCCGGAAGGGCCGAGAGCCCCCCCAGTGCGCGGATGGCGACACGGTTGTTGTGTATCTTCGGGTTGTCAGCCATCTCGTAGAACGAGGACTCGGCGAGGTCCATGAGGAACGAGACCTCGTCCGCCTCCCTCTTGAAGTTCTCGGAGGAGAACGCGTACAGGGTGACATACTTGATCCCGAGTTCCAGACACCAGTCCATCACGTTCTCGATCTTCTTCTCTCCAAGACGGTGACCCTCGTCAATGTTGGACTCCAGATACTCGTGGGCATACCTGCGGTTGCCGTCCATGATGATGCCTAAATGTTTCGGGATCGGCCCCTCGAGCACCTCCTTCTCCAGCTTGTGCTCGTAGGTCGAGTAGACCTGCTTGGAGACTATGTCTGAAACGGCCATGGTCTTCACTCGAAGTCCTCGGGGACCCCTGCGGACCTGGGTCCAATGTCGACGCATCCGATGGCCGCCACCGCACCGATGATGCCTCCGGTTCCGGTGACGCTGATGATCTGGACACCGTTCTCCCTGGCAACCTTCTCCGCGTCCTCGACCTTGAACATGATGCTCTTGGCGTTCCATCCGAACTCCGCGAGCGCCTTGGGCACCTCGAGTCCCTGGAACACGGTCATGACCGCATCGGTGGAGTAGGAGTGCTTCTTGACGTAGTCGAAGCAGAACTCGACCAGCTTGGGGATCTCGTCCTCCCTGACCGCGAAAGTGACCGCCGTGGAGCA
>JAKSHU010000133.1 GCA_024399175.1 archaeon | reverse complement strand
AGCCTCTCCTTGGCGAACCAGTTCCTGTAGAGCTTGTCCTCCATCCTGTCGCGCCACATCTTCTCGTAGGGCTTGAGGGCCTTCATGGAGAAGTCGCCGGTCTTGTTGCACTCGGAAAGAACCTTTCCTGCGTACATTCCGGTCCTGCATGCGTGGCAGATTCCTCCGCCGGTGATGGGGTCGATGACCCTTGCAGCGTCTCCGACAAGGACGACGTTGTCTGCGATTGCTCCGTCCTCGAGTCCGGGGCAGGTGGAGACGAATCCTCCCATGACCTCGACGGCCTGGGACTTCGCGAACCTGGGGTCGTTGGCGATGAACTTGTCAAGGTACTTCTTGGCTGCTCCTCCGGCGGCCTTGGTTCCGATGACTCCGATACCGACATTGGCGACACCGTTTCCCTTGGGGAAGATCCAGACGTATCCTCCGGGTGCGACGGAGTCTCCGATGACGAACTCGCAGTAGTCGGGTGCGACGTCTGCGTTGACCATCCTGTACTGGATGCAGGAGTCGATGTCGTTGAGCTTGAGGGTGGTGTCGATTCCGGCCCACCTGGCGACCTGGGACTCGTATCCGTCTGCGGCGACGATGCACTTGCAGTAGATCTCGATGGGCTCACCGTACTCGATGGCCTTGACGCCGATGAGCTTTCCATCCTTGTCACGGATGACATCGGTGGCGGAGGTCCTCATCATGACCTTTGCGCCGGCAGCGACCGCGTCCCTGACGATGGACTTGTCGAAGAGGTGCCTCTCGAGGACGTATCCGACCTCGGCACCGGCCTTGGACTCGTCGAGCTGGAATGCGGTTCCGTTGGGGGACTTGATGATTGCTCCCTTCATGTCGGCCCTGATCCAGGAGGGATCGGGAGTGATTCCGACCTCCTCGAGCCATTTCTTGGAGACTCCCTCGGCACACCTGAGAGGTGCTCCGACCTCGGCCTTCTTCTCGATGAGGATGGTGTCACAGCCACCCATCGCGCAGAACTTGGCGGCCATTCCTCCGGCAGGTCCTCCTCCGACGACAAGGATGTCGCACTTGAGGGTCTTCATGCCTTTCCCTCCAGGGAGAGTGCCTCGACGGGGCAGAGCTTGACGCAGCGTCCGCACCTGTTGCATTTGTCGTTGAACTCCAGAATGAAGTCATTCAGGAAGATTGCGTTCTGGGGACAGGATCCGACACATCCTCCACAGTGAAGGCATTTTGCTATGTTTACGATCATTGTGTTTCACTCCTTTGATTCGGGGGTTTCGTCAGTGGGGACGATGGGGTAGTTTTTCTTGATTTCCTCGACAGCGGCATCGAACTCGGCCTTGTTCTCCTTGTTCCTTGCGACCCACTCCTTGATGGGGACGCCGTTCTCGCTCTTCTCGACCACGTTACGGTACTCGGGACCGCTGTTGTAGGCGCAGAAGGGGATGATCTTGCAGTCGGGGGTGACGTAGTGGATGGAGCAGCGCTTGACCCTCTCGAAATCATAGTTGTAATGATCCTGGAAGTGCATCGCTCCGACATACATCATTCCCCAGGAGAATCCTGCGAGGGTGTCCTTGGACTTCTTGCTCATGATTCCGAGAAGGACCTTGATGAGTCCCATCTTGGTGAGTCCGGCAGGCATCTTCTCCTCGATGAGGCAGTTCTCGAGAAGCTTCTTGACCTTGAGGGCGGTGAGCTTCTTGAACATCTTCTTCTCGGCAATGGCCGAGATCTCATCGAGTCCGGTCACGAACTCGTCGACCTTGAGGAAGGAGGGGAGAGGCACAACGGTGTTGCCATCCTCGGAGATGAAGAAGTAGGTCGCCAGTCCACAGTGGGGGTGGGTGGGGAAGGTGATCTTGTTCTGACCGAGGATGATGGACGCGTAGTTGGAGATTCCAGCCACGGTGGGGACGGGCCACCAGTCATCCATGGTGGTGAAACCGGTGGAGTCGCAGATGGACTGTGCCACATCGGTGAGGGTGATCCTTCCCTCGGAGACCTCCTCGTGGGAGACCCTTCCGGTGAATGCGACAGGCTGGTAGTTGACTCCCCTGACGACATCTCTGTACTTCATGGCGTGCTTGAGGATGTCTCCGATCTGGTGGTCGTTGAGTCCGCGGACGGTGGTGACCACGAGGACGATGGAGGGGCTGTGTCCGGTCTCGGCCTTGAGCTTCCTGCAGTTGTCGATGACTCCCTGCTTGACAGCGGTCATCTTCCTGCCCCTGGACCTCATGTAGATGTCCTCGTCGAGTCCGTCGAACTGGAGGTAGATGGTGTTGAGTCCGGCCTGGGCGCATGCCTTGAGCTTCTCGTAGTTCTTGGCGAATTCGATACCGTTGGTGGCAATCTGGACCTGTGCGAACTTCTTCTCCTTGGCTGCGGCGATGATCTCGACGAGCTTGGGATAGAGGGTGGGCTCTCCTCCGGAGAACTGGACGGCGGTGCAGGGGATGGGCTTCTCGGCACGGAGGGTGTCGAGCATCTTGCAGACGGTGTCGAAGTCGGGCTCGAGGACGTATCCCTGGTCCATCGCGTTGGCGAAGCAGATGGGACACTTCATGTTGCACCTGTTGGTGAGGTCGATGTTAGCGAGAGCAGTGGGAGACTTCATCTCGAGCTTGTGTCCGTCGACCATGATGTTGACGTTCTCACCGTTGAGGGTGGGATCCATGTCGTTGAAGAGTCCGGTACCGTCCTTGGCGTACTTCTCGGCCTGCAGGTACTTCTTCACATCGGACCAGTAGACATCTGAGAACACACCGTGCTCGGGGCAGGTCTTCTCCATGTAGACTTTTCCATCCTTCTCGAAGACGGTCGCCTCAACAGCTTTGCTGCACTCGGGACAGAGTGACATGGTCTTCTTGGGAAGACCGGTTGCGGCAGTATAAGGTCTTACGGTTGCGCACATGCGAGGGTGTACCTTTTCACGCTATATAATAAAGTAGGACACGAACATCGACAAATGCTGACCATATAACTGCAGTGGCTCCGTTTATATCGTCACCTGGAGAACGGACCGGCATGGCAAGAAATCACAGAGGACCGTCCTCCTCCACAAGGGGCAGCATGCCGTTCGCGATGGTCGCGGTCACCATCCTCCTGGTGGCATCGGCATACTGCGCTGTGTCCTTCTCAGTGCAGGACACGGAGAGGAGGGCGGACAATACATCACGCGAGCTGGGTCTGCTCGACTCCTCCGTCGACTCCACGAGGTCGTACATCGACGCGGAACTGGGAAGGATCGTGTTCGATGTCTGTACGGACCCAGCACTCGGCAACCTGAGCGAGCGCGGAAGGACCATCGAGGAGAGGATGGAGTCCTGGATCGGATTCCAGTTCCCACTCTACAACGCGGGTGTGACCGTGAGAATGCTGGATCATTCGCTTGTGATGCGCAACGAGAAGATGCATCTCGGTACCGACATCCTCGGGGAGGATGGATACGTCCCCTCCTACCTGAAGGTCGACGGAACGATGGAAGCGGAGTTCGAGAACGAGTTCGGCAAGACCGTGAAGACCATGAGGATCTCCACCGACGGCAGCTGCGCGCTGCCCCTCACCCTGGAGACCGGCTCCCTCTTCGAGAACGCCGTGACAGGGGAGGGCTCAGTCATATCCCAGATGATGACATACCAGCTCACCTCCCTAGCACAGCACAGGGTCATCAACGGATACGGGGCGTTCTCGAAGTACGGCGACAGGGGCACCGCCTCGATCATCACCGAGAACGACGTCAGAGCGGCATACTCCAACTCGATCGCCGCGCTCGAGTGCATGTACTTCAGGGACGGGGACGGCAGAGAATACTTCGGCATGACCGACCTTGCCAGGACCCTGGCGGCCGAGAACGGACGCATCTCGGTCGACCTCAACGCGGTGTACGCCCAGGCCCTCTACGGGAAGATGGACGACATCGTGGGTAAGTGGTTCGACTACTTCCTCGGAAACATCCTGGTGGACATCCTCGACAGCTTCGATGATGCCGTCAGGAACGCCTGGGACTCCCTGGTCTCGTTCTTCACCGGGGAGAACAAGTTCTCAGCGGAACCGTACATCAGGGAGGTCATCGGCGACATGGACACCCGTCTGTTCACGGGAAGGAGCTTCACGTTCACCCTCGGAGACCCGGACACAGGAGACTGCAGGGACGTCGTCGTCCCGTATCCCGACGTGGACCTCTACGGTTCGGACATCATCAGGAACTTCAAGAACGACTACCGCGGGGACACCAACGCCATCAGGCAGTGGATCACCACGGTCGTGAACTCGGCCATAGTGGAGATAGCGAACGGGAGGGGCCTCGGCACCGTCACCCTGGAGATCACCGATTCCATGACGTTCTCCGAGGCACTGACCCAGGCGATCGTTCTCGCGCTCAGGGGGAACATGAACTCCTTCGAGAGCGTCACAGAGTCGATGATGCTGAACAACGACATCCCGGACCAGTTCTATGCCGCTATCTACGACAAGATCTATCAGAACCGAAATTCCTGATGTGGGTAAACTCAGCTATTGACTTCGTCAGCCTCATCCA
>JAKSHU010000132.1 GCA_024399175.1 archaeon | reverse complement strand
GAAGACGGTGCTGTGGTACTCCCTGTGGAACTTCACGGTGGTCTTCTCGCTGGAGGCCCTCACGTCCACCTCGAACTCGCGGGCGTACTCGTCCTTGAGCACGTTGATGGCGGATGCGAGGTAGTGGCTCTTTCCCGCGTTCTCGGAACCGGTGACCACGTAGATTGCGGTGCCGTATTTCTCCGCACCCTTGGAGATGATGGTGTGGCATCTGGGGCAGAGCTTGGTGGTGTTCCTGCTGTTGCACTGCTCGCAGGTTCCGTTGACCGATCCGCGGATGACGTGGTACTTGGTGGTGACCGCGTTGGGTCCGCGAGGGTCCAGTCCGAGGAACTCGGACCTCTCCACGTCGATCTCCTCGGCGGAGACGTAGGCCGATCCGTAGCGTCTCGCCTCGGCGTCCGAGCAGCTGCTGAGGAACGTTCCCGCGCAGGACGGGTTCCTGCACGCGTAGTGCACCTGGTTCATGTCGATGCTTCCGTAGCAGCAGGGACAGATGTATCTGAAACTTCTCTTCTTTGACATTTCAATCCCTCCTGTACACGGGGTGAACGAAGCGGTACTTGTTGTAGTCGTTCCTGTTGGGGAAGAACAGCCTCATATTCCTGACGGAGGCCTCGTCCTTGGGGATGACGAATCCGCATTCCGCCTTTCCGTCGGTGAGGACCACGGGGTCGTCGGACTCCCAGATGACCTCACCGTCCTTCTGCCTGAGAGGGATGCCCTCCTCGGACATCACCATGATGCAGCGGGGGACCACGGTCTCGTCGGCACAGTCGAAGCTGACCACGACCCTGGTCTTCTTCCTGTCGCCCTTCACTCCCTCGGTGTCCACGGTGTATCTGACCTTGCTGTAGGTTCCGGAGAAGATCTCGGTGCAGAGTCCGATGGACTCGCGCTTCTCGCCCTCGATCTCGTATACCGCGTGGATGTTGACGGTGGTGTTGTAGGTTCCGTTGAGCGGGAAGCGGAATCCTCCCTGCTCCTCGTACTCCGCCCTGCCGATCTCCTTCATCGAGAGGGTGGGCTCCCCGTCGGGGTTCCTGCCCCTGATGGTGGCGCGGGCATACTCGGCGTCGACGGGCCACTCCATGGTGAGGCGGCACTCGTCACCCTCGATCTCCCGGGTGAGGTTCCTGAAGGGGCGGAGGTTGGCGATGACGCACTCCCTTCCCCTGATGGTGCTGTTCCCGACGGTGATGGCGGGGCAGATGTAGATCACGGTGGCCTCGGGCAGGTGGAAGCGGAAGGTTCCGTCCTCGGATCCGAGGGGCTCGATGCGGGTCATCCTCACGGAGAGGTCCTTGATGGAGACGTTCTCTCCTGGAACGGCGTCCCTGACGGTTGAGTAGTAGAGCTCCACATCCTCCTGGGGACCGGTCCACTTCGCCACGTAGCTGTTGGACCTCCTGTCCCAGCGGACGGAGAGGTCGTTGATGGGCTGGGGGAGGGAGGCTGTGATGCCGGTGAAGGTGGTTCCGTACGAGCGGGAGATGTTTCCGTTCTGCTCGTACTCGGCCACGAACAGGTAGTGGTAGATGCATCCGCCCTTCAGGCCCTCGTCGATGACGGTTCCGTTGTTGTTGTGGAGGAGCTCCACCTCGTCACCCTCCTCGCTTCCGCTCTCCTTCCTCCAGATGCGGACGCGCACGCTTCCGGGCGGGAACAAGTATGTGAGCTTCAGTCCGTCGCCCTCGGGCTCGATGCGGACGTTGGTGACCTCGCGGACGATGATCTGGGGTCCGCATTCCGCGTAGTCCTGGGAGAGGATGCCCCAGCGCTTGGCGTAGATCCTGTAGTAGTACTCGATGCCGGGCTCCGCGGTCTTGTCGGTGTACACCCATCCCTCGGTCTCGTCGAGGGGGATGGTGGACTGGTCGGCCTGAGAATCAGGGCGGCCGAGGGCAAGCTGGAGGTCTCCGACGGCCTGCACCTCGGCGTCCGCGGGTCCCTCCGGAGGATATCTCCTCAGGTTGGCGACGGCGTCGGGGTGGTCGGGACAGATCTCAGAGGCGCGGATGTACAGCTCCTTGGACTCCTCAGGGTTCTTGGAGTTGGCCTCGATGCAGAGGGCATCGGCCTCGGAGACCATCCTGCAAGCCTCCTCGAACCTGGGTTTGATGTCCTCGCGTTCGATGAGGAGGGGGAAGTTCATTCCCTCGGTGACGCAGGTGTTCTTCACCCCGAAGTAGGCCTTGTTCCTGAAGTCGGTGTAGATCCTGTCGACGATCATGTTGAGTATGTAGGAGTTCTCGTGGATCCTGGCCCTGATCTTGGCGTTGTGCTCGTAGCTGGGGTAGGTCTTGGCGAGCTCCTCGAGCTCGCGGTTGGCCTTGTCGAGGTATCCCGCGGAGATGTGCTCCTTGATGTCGGCGTAGGCCTTGTGGGCGACCTCGAGCGCGGAGAGGATGTCGATGCCGCATCCGACGCAGTTCCTGTTGGCGGCGGACTGTCCCCTTCCGCAGGCGGGGCAGATGTTGTTGATGGCGGAACCGCAGGAGGTGCAGAAGTAGCAGTTGTCCCCGGTGTAGATCATGGACTTGCAGCGGGGGCACACGCCGAGGGCGCTCTCCGAGATGGAGAAGTTGGCGGGGAACAGCCTTCTGATGCAGTAGTCCTCGAGGAGGCTCAGGCACAGGTCGGCGTTCGCGTCGGTGTCGTTGACGTACTCGGTGAGCAGGTTGTCGATGTAGATCCTGGAGAACTGGTTGCCGGCGTCCTCGTCCATCTGCTCGAAGGCGGGCTCCAAGATCCTCATGCACTTGCCGTACTCCACGAGCTGTCTCAGGGTGTCGTCGGAGTTCAGGTTGACCTTGACGGACCTGACCGCCTGCACGTAGGCGTCGAGGTTGGGAATCCTGCCGTTCTTCATGTTGTTGAGACGCCTGTTGACGGTGTCGTACACCAGACGCAGGTCGTCGGGGGAGCTGTTCTCGTCCACCTTGTTGATGGAGAAGTCCATCTCGGGCATGTCGATGAGGCTGTTGATGAGCTCCACGGGGGAGTAGGCGCCCACGTCCTGCATCATCCTGAAGGCGTTGCTGACGACGTTGTTGATGGGCCTGGGGAAGGGCACGGCGTTGAGCTTGGAGGCGCGGATGACGGTCTTTCCGTCGATGCCCTTCCACTCGAGCCTCTCCGCCATCTTCTCGGCGACGGTCGGGGGGATGACAACGTCGCCGTTGTGGAGGATGATCGCCTCGCGCCTGAGCTTGGAGCACTTCCTCTCGAGGATCTTCCTGGCGGTCTCGAACTGCTCCTCCCTGAGGATGGGGCTGTCCATCACGCTGCGTATGTCGGGGAGGAGCCTGAGCCACTCTCCGAGGAGATACTTCGTCCTCCTCTGGGTGGTCTGCGTGGAGAGATCCCTCCTCCACTCCTCCTCGGCCTTCGCGATGAGGGTCCTGATCGCCTGTTCGTTGTATTCTTTGTACGGGTTTATGCCCAGCAGCTTGCAGTAGTTCTCGTTTATATCCGACATGTTCTCACCTGAAATGCTCCACGAGTCCTGTCGGACTGTCTATTATCGCGGTGGCGATGGTGTTGATCGTCTTTCCCAGATTGTTCAGGGTGGTGTACATCGCCCCCTCCTCGAGGGTGGCGATTTGTTTGAGGAACGACCTGTCGACCTCGTCCCCGAATCCCACGGCGACCAGGTTGATCATGTCATCCTTGCATTCCTTGGCGCCCTCGACGGCGTCATCCCTCTTGCCCCACTTTCCGTCGGTGAGGATGAGGGCCATCCTGGCCCCTTTCTCGTCCTTCAGGGTCTCGTAGACCAGCGGCAGGGGACTGGCGTCGGTGCCTCTTCCCAGCTTCTTGGGCCTGAGCTGCCCTATCATCTCGAGGACCTCGTCCTCGTCGGTGGTGAGGTCGAGGAGGACCTTGGCCCTGTCCCCGAACCCTATGATTGTGAACTTGGTGAACTCTCCGGAGAGGCTCATCACGAAGTTGCTGATGGCGGACCTGACCTCCTCCATGGAGTCCTCCATGCTTCTCGAGAGGTCGACGCAGATCGCGATACACTTGGAGACCCTCTTGTTGCTGGTCCTGTCCTTCGGGAGCCGCCTGAGCCATTCAAGGTCCTCCGGTACGGACTCGTGGATGACCGTGAGGTCCCTTCCGTTCCTGGTCGCCGCCACGTTGACGCTTCCGTTCTCGTCATAGCTGTACGTGATGTCGACGACCATTCCCTTTCCGTTGTTCTCGAATCCAGTCACGACCTCGCGCTTGATTACGGTGCAGTCGGAGGGGACGGTGCTCTCGCCCTGCAGCATGTATATCTCGATCTGGTCGGTGAGGTTGCCCTCCTCGATGCGGAACGGCTTGGTGACCGATGTGGGGATGCGCGAGTTGACGGGGATCATGATCTCGTTGCGGTAGCTTCCCGAGACGGGGTCGATGGAGAGTGCGCCGAGACTGTGCGCGTTGACGTCGCTGATGACGAGGTCCCTGATCCTGTTGTCGTCGTTGCTGTAGAGGGATGCCACGATGGCCGCACCCTTGGCCACGGCCAGGTCGGTGTCCCTGTGGGACACGATGTTCCTGAATCCGTACGCCCTGAGGTGGTCGGACACCTGCGGGAGCCTTGTGGATCCTCCGCAGAGGAGGACCTCGTCTATGTTGTCGATGGTGAGTCCGCAGGCCGTGAAGAGCTCGTCGATGAGGTCCCTGGTCGCGTCGATGAGATGTGCCGTGAGGTCCTCG
>JAKSHU010000131.1 GCA_024399175.1 archaeon | reverse complement strand
GGTGCAGGGACGGACGCGCAGGGGGGTACGTGGTGGAGAGACATACGAACGGGACCGTGTACGTGGGAGAGTTCGTGAACGATGTCGACGAGGGCCAGGGAGTCTACAGATTCGTCTCCGGAGAGGTTCTCGAGGGAGAGTTCCGGAACTATGTCCTCGACGGGTACGGAAGGAGGAGGTGTCCCGACGGAGAAATCTATGAGGGAGAGTTCAGGTCCGGGAAGTACCACGGCAAGGGGATCCTGCATTACGATGACGGGGACGTCTACGAGGGGGAGTTCGAGGATGGCGGACGCCACGGCTTCGGAGAGTACAGACGCACCAACGGTGACGTGTATGTCGGTGAGTTCAGGGATGACTCCTACTGCGGAAAGGGCAGGTACACCTACAAGGACGGAACCGTACACGAGGGAGATTACAGGGACGGTGAGCTCAACGGACACGGCATCCAGAGATTCCCCAACGGTGACGTGTACGAGGGCGAGTTCAGGGACTGCATGATGTACGGACTGGGAACGATAAGGTACGGCGACGGAGACGTTTACAAGGGAGAGTTCTGGAACGACAAGATCCAGGGAAGGGGCACCATGTACTACGCTGACGGGGACGTCTACGAGGGCGAGTTCCATCCGAACCACACGACATACGGATGGATCAGGACAAGCACCGGAACCTACCGGTGCACCCGTTACACCGACGGCAGGATCCACTGGGAGGAGTGAGTCACCCTCCGACGGGGGTGCATCCCCCCGTCACAGATCCTTCTGAAAAAAACGGATCATCCGCGACGGGACATCGCGGCCCTGTACTCAGTCGCGTACTCGCGGATGACCTGGCACTTGTCATTGCCCTTCATCCTGGAGATCACGTCGCGGGCCGCGGGGGACCCGGCCTGGGAAGACCTCCTCATCCACCTAACCGCCTCGTCCGCGTCGGCGTCCGTGCCCTCTCCGAGGGCGGTCATGATGGCGACCATGTACATCGCGTCGGCGATGCCCTGCTCCGCGGACCGGTGGAACCAGGCGAAAGCGTCACCCATCGACACCCCGGTGCCCTCTCCGAGCTCGTACTGTTTTCCGAGGTTGTACTGCGCGTCGGGATCGCCCTGCTCCGCGGACTTGAGGAACCATCCGAATGCCTCCTCGTCGGACCTCTCCACGCCCACGCCCTCGCGGTAGAGGGAACCGATGCAGTACTGCGCATCGGCGTTCCCCTGCCTGGCGGACATCAGGAGGTACTTCGCAGCCTCTGCGTCGTCCTCCTCGACCTGCTCGCCCGCGAGAAGGGCCTTCCCCAGCTCGCACTGCGCATCGGCATCACCCGAGAGGGCCTTCGCGTAGATCTCCATCATCTCGGGGTTCAGAATCCCGCCTCCCTGAACTCCTCGAGCCTCTTCGTGCTTGCCGCGCTCACGGAGCATTTGGTCCTCGCCTTTCCGAACTCCGCATCCTCGGCGGAGATGACCTCGCTGTCCGAGGAGAGCCTTATGGAGCGGTTGATGGCGGACTGCTTCATCTGCTCGCAGAGCTCCACCACGTCGGCCCCGTTGAACCCCGCGGTGAACCTGACGGCGTCCTCCAGGTCGAAGGTGGACCCCACGGGGACGCCGTCGAGCTGCGCCTCGATGATCGCCCTGCGGGAGTCGTCATCGGGCAGGGGGACGTAGATGTGGCGGCTGAACCTTCCGGACCTCAGCAGGGCGTTGTCGATGTCCCAGGGCCTGTTGGTGGCCGCCAGGATTATGAGGTTCGTGTCGTACTGGTCGAAGCCCTGGATCTGCGAGAGGAGCTCCGCCATCAGGCTGTCCTCCCAGGAGCGGGAGTCGTCGGTGCGTGCGCGTCCCAGCGCCTCGAACTCGTCGAAGAAGATCACGGCGCGGGGCTGCTTCCTGGCGAGGGTGAAGAGCTTCCTGATGTTGGCCACGGCCTCACCGGTCCACCGGGAGAGGATGTCGGAGCACTTGACGGAGAAGAACACGGCGTGAGTCTCGGTGGCGATGGCCTGGGCGATCATCGTCTTCCCGGTTCCCGGGGGACCGTAGAGGAGGATTCCTCCCCCGACCTTCTTCCTGAACCTGCGGTAGATGTCGGGATGGGCATACGGCTGGAGTATCTGGTGGTTGACCTCCTGTTTGACATCATCCAGACCCTTGACCTGGGAGAAGTCAACCCCGGTCTGCGTGACGGGTCTGAATTTGGAAAAAGTCTCGGTTACTGCCTCTACCTTCTGCGGTGCTTCGTTCCTTTCCGGTTCTGCCATGTCGTCATCCTCCTGTCCCATCAGTCTTGCGAGGTATTCCTCTGCGTCCTTGTTACCGTTCTCGATGGCCTTCGTGTACCAGCGGAAGGCCTGTTCCTCCGACTGCACCGTTCCGCGTCCCGACTCGTACATGAGTCCCAGACAGCACATCGCAGCCGCGTTCCCGTTCTCTGCGGAAAGGGTGTAGTAGCGGATCGCCTGCTCGTCGGACTGTTCCACCCCTCTCCCCTTGTCGTACATCAATGCGACGTTGTACTGCGCATTGGAGTTGCCGCAGTCTGCAGCCTTCTTGTAATATCTGAATGCCTCGGTGTGCGATTGTTCGACACCCTTCCCCGTCTCGTACATGAGACCGAGGTTGCACTGGGCGGCCGCACTGCCGTTATTGGCTGCTATTGTGTACCACTTGGCTGCATCCTCATTGGACTGCGGCACCTGGATACCCTTCTCGTAGAGCCATCCCTGGTAGAACTGCAGGGTGGTGTTGATCGGGTTGGTGACCTTTCTCGCATATTTCGAGGCGGCGTTGAAATCCTGCTTGGTGCCCCTGCCTTCCATGTTGAGTTCTGAGAGATACTGCAGGGCCTCGAGGTTGCCCTTGTCGGCCGCCATCAGGAAGTACCTTGCAGCGTCTGAGTCGGAGGCCACGACACCCTTGCCGGTGTAGTAGAGCCTGCCCATGTTGAGCATACCGAATGCGTTCCCGCTGTCCGAGGCACGCTTGTACCACTTGGCCGCCTCGTAGGGTGATTCGGGTACGCCCCTTGCCGATTCGTAAAGGACGCCGATGTTGTTCTGTGCGGTACCGTCGCCCTGTTCGGCTGCGAGACGGTACCACTTCATCGCTTCCTGGTCCTTCTCCCCCAGCGCACCGGTGTGGTAGAGCCAGCCTAGCTGGCACTGTGCGTTGCGGTGCTGTTTGTCAGCCGCCTTCATCAGCCATTTCTCCGCATCCTCGGGAGACTTCTTCACTCCCTCGCCCTGTGCGTAGAGTTCGCCGACGGCACACTCCGCATCATGGTTTCCCTGGTTCGCGGATTTGAAATACAGGTCGACGGCCTTGTCCATCGACCTGACGACACCCCTTCCGGTGCGGTAGAGTTCTGCCAGATGGAACTGGCATTCCGCGTTCCCGTTGTCGGCACCGATACGGTATAATCTTGCGGATTCGGCAGGATCGTGTTTCACGCCATCGCCAGCCTCGTGCATCATTCCGAGTTCGATTATGGCTTCGGGACATCCTGCCTCGGCGGCTTCGAGATAGAGCTGCAGGCCTGCAGGGATGTTGCCGAGAACTCCTCCGTCGTGGACGAGGATATGCCCCCGACGGTATTTTCCCTCGGGAAGGGGGCACTGGCGGAACCATTTGAGTGCGGATTCACTGTCGGACATCGTTCCGAGTCCTCTTTCGTACATATCGCCGAGAATCAGCTGTGATTCGGGATGTCCCTTCTTGGCCAGGAATCTGAAAATGTCGAAACAGCCGGCATAATCGCCGGTATCGAAAAGTTCCTTGGCCTGGGCGAAGGAGTCCTCTTGAGAGACTTTGTCAGCAGATTTCCTGAACAGCGCCATGTATCCTCCTTCCCCTTACTGGGTCAATGCAACGGAATGGAACATCTTACATTTAGTTGCTTGGAAAACATCACCTGCGGCGGACGAGGATCAGTATGCCGGCACAGACAACTGCCCCGGCAGCTACGATGATGAAAACGAACGGGTTGAACGTCTCACCGCCGTATTCGACCTCGACACTGTAGACGGAGAAATGAGTGGTCTCGAAGGATATGAATCCATGTGAATACGTGGCGGATTCCATCTCCTCGACGGAACCGTCTTCCGCCACACAGCGGACGATGACCTTCCTGACGGACCTGTCGGTCGGGACCTCGTATCTGACATGGATGGTGACCGTTCCGTGCAGGTCGGTCACGGCGGGATCGCCGTGCATAAGCGTAATCGAGTAGGCGGAAAGGTTTCCGATAGCTTCTATCTGTTCCGGGGTAAGGACAGAAGGATCCGCTTCGGAGAATCCGAAGGTCAGGTCGTATCCCAGTGAATCAAGGTATGCCACTGTCTCGGAGGAAAGATCCACGGTGACCGAATCTGATCTCACCGATAGTCCGTTGCCTGCCTCGTTGGCGGAGTGGATGTCGGACTTGTTGATCACGGCTTCAGAACCATCGAAATCTATGTCGCTGAGACGGTAGTTGGCGGCAACGGGCATGATCGCCTGGTTGTCGGGATATGTGTAGTACTGTCCGCCGTAGGTGTAGCCCTTGGGTGCACTGCCGACGACCCACCCCGTGGTGGTCGTCTCGCAGTAGTAGTAGGTCACTCCGCTGCGTACGAAGGTGGCAGGAGTGCTCATGGTGACGGAACCGTCGGGGATCTCGACGGAGGCGGCCATGTGGCCGATGAACAGCAGCAGGGCGGACCTGTGACCCATCGCACTTGC
>JAKSHU010000130.1 GCA_024399175.1 archaeon | reverse complement strand
ATCACCGGCCACATGGAGTACGACGCGGGCACGCTGTCCTACGAGTACCACAGGGACCTCGGCAGGGGAATGAACCCGCACGTCCCGGACCACTACTTCCCGGACGACGATCCTTCCAAGGAGCCGGTCGTCACCTGGAGGAGCACCGCCAACCTCGTCTTCTGCAACTGGCTAAACTATTATGTGTACCAGGGCACTCCCTATGACATCAACAGACTCGGAAGAGAGTGATCGCATGGAGAACAAGGCAGTAGTCACAGACAGGGCACCCGAGGCACTGGGCCCCTACTCGCAGGGAATAGTCGCAGGAAACATGGTCTTCACCGCGGGGGAGATCCCCGTGGACCCCAAGACAGGGGCCGTCCCGGAGACGGTCGCGGAGCAGGCGGACCTCGCCCTGAGGAACCTGATTGCGGTCGTCGAGGGTGCGGGAGCCACAGTGAGGGACATCGTGTCCGTCACCGTATACCTCTCGGACATCCAGGACTTCGCCGAGGTCAACAGGGTGTACGCGGAGCACTTCGTGGAGCCCTATCCCGCCAGGTCCTGCATCGCCGCGGCCGCACTCCCCAAGGGAGTGAGGATCATGGTCAGCGCCATCGCAGTGAAGAACTGAGCCTTTCAAGGGGCGGGAGACATCCTGCCCCGCATTTGTTTTTTTCAGAATTATAGTCAGATGATTCCGCCGAGGGCGGGGTTCACGAGCTTGCCGAGGATGGCGTCCCTGACGAAGGAGTTGTACCTGCTGAGGTCCCTCTTCTCGGTGATGATCTCGTCGAGGCACCTCTTCACGTGGGTGAAGATCTCGCGGTAGATCCTGCAGGAGTCGCCGCCGTTGTTCTCGATGCCGCCGTCGTTGAGGGCGTCGATGCTACATCCTCCCTGACAGAACTCGAAGACGTCGCAGTTCTTGCACTTCTCCCTCCTGACGATGGTGCCCTGGAGGATGTTCACGAACCCGGAAGTCCTAAAGGCCTCGGAGATGGATTTGACATCATCGATGTTGCAGAGCCTCATGGACGAGGGGCAGGGCTTGGCGCAGGGGTAGAGGTCGCCGTTGGGATACATGCACAGCCACTTGGTGAGGCAGGAGCTGTGGGCGCAGTCGGAGCCCTGGGGGTTGCCGAGGGCGGAGAGAACGTACAGGTAGTGGGGCACCAGGGGGATCCTGGTGTAGGGGTCGTTGAGCCAGGCGTCGAAGGCCTCGATGCTCGATTTGATGTACGCATCGGGGTCCGGGACCAGCTCGCGGTGGCAGGCGGTGCATCCGACGGGCAGCACGGGAGAGAGGCTCACGGCGGAACCGATGTCACGGAAGTGCTCGTAGATCTCCCTCTGCCTGTCCTGGGTCTCGCGGGAGATGGTGGAGTTGACGGAGAAGACGCGCTCCTTCTCGCTCATGTCCACGATGAGCTCCTCGGTCTTTTTCCCGTTGGAGCGGAGGAGGTCGGTGTAGGGGCCCTCGTGGGAGATACCGATGTTGATCTGCTTCTCCTTACAGAACTTGATGAATTTCCTGTCGAGACCGGAACCGTTGGTCTGGATCGTGTTGCCGTACCTCATCGGACCGAAGATGCGTTCCTGCATCTCGAGGACCTTCTTGTAGAAGGAGAACGGCAGCTGGAGGGGCTCTCCTCCGTGCCAGATGAACCATACGGAGTCGTACTCGCGACTGAGCATGTTGAACAGGCGCTCCAGCCTGTCGAATGAAATGCGTGCCTCCGAGGAGAGTTCCTCGGGGGTGTGATAACAATGCCTGCAACCCATGCTGCAGGCAAGGGAGGGTTTTATGACCACAGACAGAAAGCGGCTCATGATGAGACCGTGCTTTCAGATCAGAAGGGCCAGTAGGTGTAGTATCCGTTGAATCCGTTGGTGCAGTAGCAGCAGCAGACGCAGCAGACGACGATTCCGCCGATGCACATGGCGTGCTGGGCGGGAGTCTTGCAGTATCCCCTGGTGGTGCAGCAACAGTAGTCACAGGCGGGGTCTCCGTTGACGGCGCCGTGCTCGTTCTCGTTGTCCGCCATCTTCTCGGAGTTGTAGTCTTTAACGTGCTCCTCGCCGGTCTCGATTGCGAATGCAGTGAACGCGAGGGGGGACTGGGTCATGTAGGTTGCGAGTAAGTCTTCAACAGTCTGTGACATATTTTCACCCTGCCAGAGTACTGGCTTTGATATGCTCTGTATCAACTGCACATATATAATGAGTAGGGCAACGCGACCAATGCCCCAGATGTCTTTTTGAAGGACTGTCGGAGGGATTGGATTCCGGGAGGGTCGCGAGGGCCGAAAACCCTTAACTACATGGGGCGATAGACCCGATGATGCTAGGATACACGGTCCCCCTCTACCAGCGCCTCACAGCGAGGAGCCTCGGTGACTACCAGAGGTACTACTGCGAGACCTGCCACCAGCTGAAGGCCCAGTTCGGACTTCTGTCGACGGCGACCGTGAACTACGACATGACCTTCAACACCATCGTCCTGAACGCGGTGACCGGAGGCGACGACTCGTTCGAGAAGACCCCCAAGTCCATAAGGTGCGTCTTCAGGAAGCCCTACACCGACCAGGAGATGTTCCGCAGGATGGCGGCCTACACAATCCTGATCACCAAGTGGGAGCTCTACGACGACATCTGCGACAAGCCCTCGATGAAGACCAGGCTGATCGACACGGTCCTTTCCAGGGCAATCACCAAAGCGGAGACGGAGTTCCCGGAGTACGACAGGATCGTCGGGGAGGGGTTCGAGCAGCTGAGGACGTTCGAGGCCGACGGATGCACCGACCCTGTGAAGATGGGCAGGGCGTTCGGGGAGGCCCTCGCGAGGCCGCTCTCGGACATCGCGGGAGATCACGACTTCCCCGCGCTGAGGGACCTCTACGCGAACCTGACCACCGCGGTGTACGTGATGGACGCGATAGACGACATCGAGGACGACTTCATGGACGGGACGTACAATCCCTTCCTCCGTTCATGTCCCAGGTTCGTCAACCGTGCCGAGTACATGGCGCAGAGCGAGTCACAGCTCACCGAGCTCGTGAACAACGTGATGAGGGACCTGCAGGAATCCTACAGGGCCGTGAGGGAGCGCATGGCGTTCATGACCGAGGTCACCGACAACATCATCTACCTCGGTATTCCAGAGTCCGCCAAGAACGCGGTGGCGGGACGCAGCGAGGCCAAGATGAGCGTCAAGAACCTTCTCGAACGCAGAAAGGAGCGCACCTCGACTTACTGAGAGAGCGAGTTCCTGCCGCAGGGATCGTAGTTGTCGCAGACGCTCAGGAGGTAGACCTCCTCACCGGTGAGCTTGCACTTCCCCTCGCCGAAAATGATCTCCGCATGGCTGCAGTTCTCGCAGCATCCGGGCCTGTAGGCGGGACAGGAGTTCTTAGCGTTGACGACCTTGTTGTGGAGCATGCATGCCCAGTCCTCGTCGGAGTGGACACAGTATCTGCACACGTCGCATTTGCCGTACTTCTCATCGGTCATGTGGATTCTGGCCAGTCGAGTTGGCTATATAATTTTTGCCGATGGCCAGATGGAAAGAATCAGCGTCTGTGTTTCACGTCGATGCACATGGCCGACATCAGGCGGAGCGCCTCCATGCCCATCGCACGGTCGTAGGAGGCGACCAGGCTCGGATCCACGACCACCCTGCACTCGGGCACGACGGTCTTGATAAGGACGACGTTGGCGAAGACGCAGACGTTGGTGGCCACACCGCAGACCTCGACCTCATCGTAACCGTTCTCGGAGATCAGGGAGGCGAGCTCGGGCGATCCGAAGGTGCCCTTGCAGATGATCCTGCACCTCTCGGAAAGAGGGCGGAGGCTTCCGTGGATCTCCCAGCCGGGGGTTCCGCGGATGCAGTGGGGGACGGGGATGTGACGGCCCTCGTCACTTTTGGAATAGGAGTCCGCATCGTGCGTGTCCATGGTGAAGAATACGTCCTCCCCTGACGAGAGGGCACGGGACACGCGGTCGTGGAGGGCAGACTCGATGCCGCGTGCATCGCTGCCTCCGAGCGGACCTGTGACGAAATCATTCTGATAGTCGACAACGACGAGAGCCCTGCGCATAGCGGAGGGATGGAGACGCGATTATAAGTTGATGTTGTCTCCGGGGAACTTCTCGCAGAGAGCGTCCATGACGTCTCCGAAGGCGAGTCCCATCTCGATGGCGATGGTGATTCCGCCCTTGCCGTCGTAGTAGAGTCCGTAGATCCTCTCCTTGAGGGCAGGGTCGAGCTTGGAGACCACGGTCTCGGACTTGGCGGGACGCTGCACGGCGGGGACGTTCCATTTGCTGGTGTGGCATTTGGGACATCTCTGGGGGCTGTCGTTGGCGGTTCCCCAGGTGTGCTCGCATCTGGCACAAGTGTAGTTGTGGTACTCCTTCATCCACAGCGTGGATCTGCACTTGGGGCAGTTCTTGGGAATGTCTCCCCTCTTGCGTATCGCCCACTTGTATGCGCAGCGGGAGCATGTCATTATGGATCCCGGTGGGACTTCAGACGGTACGATTACCTTGCAGTGCATACGAAGAAATACAAATCAATCCAATATAAATTATTCCGCGGACGGATGTCCGGTCCAATGTAATTTTCATTCAGTAAGCTATTCGATCGGAAAAAAAGGATGAAAACCCGATGAATCTGAGAAACTGAAGAAGAAAGGAACTGGCGGGCGGGTAGGGATTCGAACCCTAGACTTACAGCTTAGGAGGCTGCCTCCTTATCCGTGCT
>JAKSHU010000013.1 GCA_024399175.1 archaeon | reverse complement strand
GATGCTGATCTGGCTCATCGTCACGATCATCCTGTACATGCTCCCCCACATCTTCGGTGCCAAGCCGAAGACCAAGGCAGTGTACGGAGCCGTGTTCATCATCGTCGCACTGCTCGTCGGTTCCTTCGTCCTCGGACCCGGATACATCGACAAGAACAGCAGGGACTCGTTCAACAACAGCGGCGACTTCTTCACCCAGACCGAGCACAGCGGAACCAGCGACAGCATGACCGTGACGGTCCACTTCGACGGCTCGGACCTCGGAGAGAGGGTCCCCGCCTTCTCCTACACCCCCGTGGACAGGATCCCCTTCATGACCACGCAGCTCACCGTCGCCTCGCTCAACGCCATGAGTTACGAGAAGATGACCTATGTCAGCGGAGAGGGCACCAACAATGCCGTCGCCACCTGCACCGTGACCGGCACCGACAGCTCGAAGCTCTACTACGTCCTCGTGTCCCTCGTCACCGAGAACGCCGACGGAACCCACACCATCGACGGCTCCACCAGGAACGGTGCCACCATGACCGGCTGGAACTTCACCGGTGACAAGACCACCTACACCCTCGGAGGATGCGCATACGCGATGGCCTTCGTCGGAGCGATGTTCTACCTCATCCTCGCCTTCACCACCCTCATGAGGAGGAAGTTCGCATCCACCAGGAAGAAGATGGAGGATGCAGGACGTCTCTATCCCCAGGGATACGGAAGGTGCAACTTCTGCGGAGCAATCGTCCTCCCCGGAGAGGTCAACTGCAGGAAGTGCGGCGCATACATCGACCGTCCCGAGTCCATGAAGCCCAAGAAGAAGGACTGCTTCCAGTGCTCCGCCTGCGGATGCGAGGTCCTCGCCGACGCCCTCGAGTGCCCCAAGTGCGGCGCCAAGTTCGACAGCGAGGAGAACGTCGTCACCCATGTCGACGGAACCACCGACTCCAGCACCGACACGATCGTGTGCCCCGTCTGCAACAAACACATTCCCGCCAACTCCGAACGCTGCGTCTACTGCGGCAAGAAGTTCGACGAGTGAGCAATCCCGGGGGACGCCGTCCCCCATCCCATTTTTCCACTGATTTCGACATAACAAGCCAACGTTTTAATGAAAACAATGTTATACGGATTCGATGGGATCAAACGAAGCGCCGGCCAAGAAACCGGCAAAGAGCAGGGTAACCGCTGAGAATCTCGCTGACAAGCAGCACGAGATCTCCGTGACCGAGTTTTTCGAGAAGAACAAGCAGGTTCTGGGATTCGACTCCCGTGCCAAATCACTTCTGATGGGTGTGAAGGAGGCCGTCGACAACTCTCTCGACGCCTGCGAGGAGAGCGAGCATCTGCCGGACATCATCGTCAAGATCAGCCGTACGGGCGAGGACGAGTACAAGGTGTCCATCGAGGACAACGGTCCGGGTATCGTACACCGCGCGATGCCGAACGTCTTCGGCCGTCTGCTGTACGGTTCGAGGTTCCACGCCCTCAGGCAGTCCAGGGGACAGCAGGGAATCGGAATCTCCGCCACGGTCATGTTCGCCAACATATCCACCGGAAGGCCCGCTCACGTTGCATCCCGCATCGAGGGCGAGGACGAGGTCGCCTGGGAGATGGACATCGCCGTCGACACCAAGACCAACAGACCCATCGTCACCAACGACAGGGCGTTCTCCTGGCCTGGAAAGGCCCACGGAACCCTCGTCGAGTACACCACCGAGTGCCGTTACATGACCGGAAGGCAGTCCATCTTCGAGTATCTGAAGGAGACCGCCATCGTCAACCCCCACGCCCGCATCGAATTCCATGATCCCGAGGGAAAGGCCTACATCTTCGAGAGGGCCACCGAGATCATGCCTCCCAAGTCCAAGGAGATCAAGCCCCATCCTCAGGGAATGGAGATCGGAGACATGATGAACTACTCCTCGATCTCCGAGCAGAAGACCGTGAAGGACTTCCTGAAGAACGACTTCTGCAGGATGACCGCGAGGCTCGCGGGAGAGGTCTGCGAGATCGCGGGAGTCAGTCCCGACACCGATCCCCACGACCTCGGAAGGGAGGGAAGCATGCAGCTTCTGAAAGGAATCTCCGCCGTGAAGATCCAGGATCCCCCCGCGGACTGTCTGTCCCCCATCGGCGACGTCCTGATCAAGAAGGGACTCATGCACACCCTCGAGGGAATGCGTCCCGAATACTACGCCACCCCTGTCACCAGGTCCCCCAAGTCGGTCAACGGAAACCCGTTCTGCATCGAGGCCGGAATCGTCTACGGAGGAGACATCCCCGCCGACGGACAGGTCACCATTATGAGGTTCGCCAACCGCGTGCCCCTGCTGTACCAGCAGGGAGCGGACATCATCACCAAGGCCATCTCCGAGGTGGACTGGAGGAGGTACGGACTCGAGCAGAGGGGAGGAAAGGGAGTCCCCTACGGGCCCGCCATCATCATGGTCCACATGGCATCCACCAAGGTCCCCTTCACCTCGGAGGGAAAGGAGGCCATCGCCTACTTCCCCGAGATCGAGGCCGAGATGGTCGCCGCCCTCAAGCTATGTGCCAGGAACCTCAAGAGCCACCTCAACAAGATGGACAAGAAGACAAAGACCCACGAGAAGTTCGACATCGTGCAGGGGCTCCTTCCCGACCTGGCCAACAAGGTCGCGGAACAACTCGGCAGGCCCGTGCCCGACCTCAGCAGGACCATCTCCAAGATCATGAACGTCGTGTGGATCGAACCCTCCAGAGAGAAGATCCCCGACGGAAGGAGGATCACCTACACCATCTACAACTACACCATCCGCCCGCACACGTTCATGCTCCATCTGCAGATACCGGCGGAATGCATGAACGACACCATCACCGGCGGACCCCTGTTCGACTCCGCCAAGGAGGACGGAAAATCCCAGTGGCTCATCAAGGACCTCGCGGCATCCACCTCCGTCCAGGTCTCCTTCGAGCTCAAGGGCGAGATGGCAGACACCTTCGATCCCGACGACGCCTACATCTCGGGAATCAACCCCATCATCGTGATGGGTGCGGAGTCCCTGCCCGGAGACTGGGGAATCAAGGGAATGAAGATCACCGAGAGCGAGGAGGACTACGTGCAGGACTCCTCCGACGAGGAAGAGGGCGAGGAAGAGCTTGAGGACGAATTCGACAACGAGGAGGATGATGAGGAATGAACGACAGACAGAAGGCGGCGCTCGAGAGCCTCACGAAGATCGCCGAGGACATCTATGCAGACCTTGACAAGGGAGACATCCCCGCGATGCGTCTCCCCCTCAGGTCCAAGAGGAACATCGAGTTCGACCCAATGACCCAGGTATGGAAATACGGAAACATGAAGACCCTGCGTACCGCCAAGACGACACAGGGTGCCACCACCATGCTGAGGACCGCGTACACCACCGACTTCATCAACGAGATGATCCGTGAGAACAAGTCCTCCACCCTAAGGGAAATGTACTACATCTCCGAGGGATGGAACAGGGCGAAGTTCCATTCCCAGGACGAGAGCAACCTTCTCGCGGAGGACCTGGAGACCGTCACCCACTGTCTCAGGGAGGACTTCAAGCTCAGACCCGAGGAGGGAAGCTCCCACGTGTACGGCGACATCAACTTCGAGATCCAGACCCGCAAGGGCCCCAAGATCACCAACTGCATGGACGACGTCTCCGAGGCGGGATTCGGAATCCCCTACACCGTGGAGAAGGAATCCTTCGCGATCAAGGGCCACAACCTCAAGTTCGTCATGGCCATCGAGACCGGAGGAATGTTCGCCCGTCTCATCGAGAACGGGTTCCCCGAGAGGGAGAACTGTCTGCTGGTCCACCTGTCCGGTCAGCCCACCAGGTCCACCAGGAGGCTTCTCAAGAGACTCAACGAGGAGGAGAACCTCCCCGTCGTCGTGTTCACCGATGGTGATCCCTGGTCCTTCAGGATCTTCGCGTCCATCGCATACGGTGCCATCAAGACCGCACACATCTCAGACTATCTGGCGACCCCCACAGCACAGTTCGTGGGAATCACCGCGTCGGACATCCTCAACTACGACCTGCCCACCGACAAGCTCAGTGACAAGGACATCGCCGCACTCAACGCGGAACTGACCGACCCCAGGTTCAACGACGAGTTCTGGGACATGGAGATCCGCGCCATGCTCGACATGAACAAGAAGGCTGAGCAGCAGGCGTTAGCCAAATACGGTCTGGACTACGTCACCGACACGTACCTGCCCGAGAAACTGACCCAGATGGGAATCATGTGAAACTGACGGCCTTCGGGCCGTCTCCTTACTTTTAGGTCCCGTGGAATCGGGACATCCTTTTCACAACAGGATTAATAGAAGAATGGGGGACTGTGTCCCCCTTGAGGTTTCACTGGGTCGCTGCCTGGGCGAATCTGTTCATGACGAACTGCTTGTCCAGGGATGCGAGGAACGGACCGAGCCTGGGTCCCCTGTCCTGACCGATGATCAGGTTGTAGATGAGCTTGTATGCTCCCTTGGATCCGAGGGGGGAGGCCTTTCCGGAATCGGAGATGATCCTGTTGATGGTGTCCGCGTCCCAGGTGCAGTCCTGCATCTGCTTGAGGAGCTCGACGAGGTAGACCTTGTCGAGGGTCTCGATCTTCACGTGCTGAGGGATGGTCTGCCTGACGGAGAACTTGACCATGTCAGGGGCGAACGCCTTGAGCCAGAAGGTGATGCACTCGCACCTGGTCTTGATCCTCTTCATGGTGACCTCGTCGGCCTGAGAGAGGTCAACGGTCCTTCCGAGGACCTTCATCTGCTCCTCGAAGGTGTCTGCGAGCTGCACGACGTTGACGAGGTGCCTGCAGGAAACCTGGAGAGGCAGCTTGGCGGGCACGTGGTTGTGCTGTGCGATCTCGTATGCACGGACGGTGTTCTCTGCGGACTCGTCGTACTCTCCGGAGAAGAACTCGGTCTCCCTCTTGTCGTACTCGTCGCAGATGTCGAGGAGTCCGATTCCGGAGTCGTAGTCGATGGTCCTGTTGGTGGGGACCCTGAGGAACAGGTAGTTGAGGACCTCGGGAGGGGTCATATTGATGGCATCGAGTCCGGTGACGGAGGAACCGAGGGACTTGTGCATCTGTCCGACACCCTTGAGCTGGACGAACTCGTAGGGGACGGGGTAGGGGGCCTCGCATCCGAAGATCTCGGGGGCGATCCTCTTTCCGGTGTCGTAGGATCCTCCTGCGGCGGCGTGGTCCTTTCCGAAGGGCTCCGCGCTGGTTCCGAAGATCTTCCACTTGGCAGGCCACTCGAGCCTCCAGGTGAGCTTACCGTCGTCCTTCCTGATGTCAGCCTGTCCGACGTGTCCGCACTGACACTCGTACTGGACGTAGGGGTACTTGTAGGTGTCAAAGATGGGCTTGGTGAAGCGTCCGCATGCCTCGCAGACAGGCTCGTAGGGAGCGTAGTCGGGCTTGGGCTCCTTTCCGGAGACCTCGTGGAGGATGTTGATGATCTCCTGTCTCTTCTTGAAGGTCAGGTCGATGCACTCAGCGAACTTACCCTGGGCGTAGAGGTCGCTGGTCCAGATGATCTCGCAGTGGACTCCGAGGGAGTCGACTGCGTCAAGGAAGGGCTGGATGAAGTGGTGGGCGTAGTTGTCGTGCTTTCCGCAGGGACAGGGGATCCTGCAGATGGGCATTCCCACATACTTCTCGAACTCGGGAGGGAGGAACTCGTACCTCTTCCTGAGGGGGTCGAAGGCGTCGATGAGGTAGATGAGCCTTACATCCTTTCCAAGTGCCTCGACTGCGCTGCGGATGGATTCTCCAGTGATTGCCTCTCTGAGACTTCCAACATGAATGATTCCGGTAGGGCTGATACCGGTTGCGATGAGAGGGTGCTCGGCCTTCTCTGCAATGTCCTTTGCAATAACGTCTGCCCAGTGCATACTAATCGGATGGCCACTATAAAGACAATATAAAATATGTGTGCACAGCGTGACGACCTCGCGGCACCAACATTTAATATATTGTTCCGAGGATGAGGTTGCAATGGCAAAAGACAAAGGAGAAGGTTTCTCCTCTTCCGCTGGACTCATGAGGTACTTCGACAGCGAAGACTCCAAGGGAATCAAACTCGGACCCAAGGTAGTCGTCGGCATTGCTGTCGTTTTCACTGCCCTCATCATCTGCCTTCCTGTGTTCTGGCCCATGAGCTGAACCCCGGAATTCTGATTGGATCATAAGATTCCACACACATCAGCTGTGCTTATGCAAACCTTTTCTCCGATTTTTTATACTCCACATTGGATAGATTGTCCAACGTGTTTTTTCCAATCAAACAGAATGAAAAGAAGGATTTCGGGGGATGATCCCCCGATGAAAGGTTTCACTCGACGATGGTGTCCTCGTCCTTGTCGACCTCAGGATACTTCTTCCTGTAGGTGCGGGAGAGGAGAGGAGGCGCGATGATAGTGGTCGCGACGGCCATGATGACGATGACGGAGTAGAGCTGGGGAGACAGTGCGGGTGCACCTTCGACCATGATTCCGAGACCGATGGATGCCACGATGATTCCGACCTCTCCACGGGGGATCATTCCGATACCAATGATGTTGAAGGAGTCCCTGCTGAGTCCCCTCTCGCCGAGCTTGGCACCGAGTCCGCATCCGAGGTACTTGGAGATGAGTGCGATGATGAGGACGACGATGACGGTGATGATGACGGTCATGTCTCCGAGGGTGCTCACATCGACCTGCATACCGACGTTCACGAAGAAGAACGGTATGAAGAACGCGGTCAGGGTCTCGACACTGTGCATGAGTCCGGTCTCCTCCGCGTAGTCGGCAAAGAGCATTCCGGCAAGGAAGGAACCGATGATCGCGGCCAGTCCGATCTCCTCTGCGAGCCATGCGAAGAAGAGACAGGCGATGAGTCCGAGAACGAGGGCGTTAGGCCTCTTGAGGGGGGTTGCCCTCTTGGAGTTCATCCTGACCCACCAGGAGGTGATCGCGGGAACTCCCTTCTTCGCGATGAGGATGACTCCGAGCACGAAGACGACCGCCTCGATGATGATGATCACGAGACCCATGATGTCGAGTCCGCCGCTGGATCCGGCAGTACCCTTGACAATGGCGAGGACGACCATTCCGAGAACGTCGTCGATGACGGCGGCGGAGATGATGATGCGGGACTCCTTCTTGTCGAGGAGATGCATGTCCTTGATCACCTGTGCGGTGATTCCGACACTGGTGGCGACCATCGCGGCCGCGAGGAACATGGCGTGGTGGAAGTTGCCGTCGGTGACCTGGATGTACACGAATCCGAGAATGAACGGGATGATGACTCCGAGCACTGCGACGAACATCGCGGTCTTTCCGGAACCAAGGAGGTCCTTAACCCTGGTTTCAAGACCGACGGAGAATAGGAGGAAGATGACTCCCAGCTCGGAGAACGTCGACAGAATCGAGTAATTGTCGTTTCCGGGCAGATCAAGCTCGGGAATGGGCAGCTTGAGATCCATAAGGGTCAGAAGCGAGGTGCCATCGATCACCACATTGGCGATGATGATACCGAGAACGATTTCACCGATGAGGCCGGGAAGGCCGAACCTCTCAATCACAGAGGATGCTATGCGGGCCAGGAAGAACAAGACCACGAGCATCAGCAGAATAGGACCTAATTCCATACTGGCACATCGAAACGTGCCATAAATATGTAGTGGGGGTGAAACCCCCGTTAATGTGTTTGTGGATCAGAAAAATCCGATGGGCCTGAAGTGGCCGGTGAATCCGTTGAACTGACGGGGAACCTTGATCTTGAAGGTCAGCTCGGTCTCGTCAAGATAATCCTCGGGAAGATCCGAGTTGTTGTCCATGGAGGTGAGGGACATCATCTTCTCCTCATCCTCGAGTTCGGACCTGAAGAGCATCAGCACGTCGCGGTCAGCGTTGATGATGACGGGAGCGAGAACCTTCTCCTCCTTGATGGGAAGGACTTCCTGGACCTCCTCCTCGACGACAGCCCCGTCCGTAGAGGTGAGGACGCAGTCGGCGGAGGTGACGTTGTCGGTGAACACGGACTCCTCGTGCTCCTCCTTCACGAGTTCGGGAACCTCGATCTTCATGGGAAGCGAGGGGACCGCGATGACGGGAGCAGGTTCGGCTGCTGCGACGGGAACAGCCTCGACGGGAGTCTCGATGACGACGGGCTCGACCACGGGTGCGGGCTCTGCCTCGATGACAGGGGCGTCGACGGCGATGGGCTCGAGTTCGATGACCTCGACGGTTGCGACCTCCGCCTTGATCTCGACAGGTGCGGGCTCTGCCTTGACCTCCTCGACCACGGGTACGGCCTCGACAGGGGTCTCGATCTCGATGACCTCGACAGGTGCGGGCTCTGCCTCGATGACAGGGGTCTCGATGACGACAGGTTCGACCTCGACGGGAGTCTCGACGACCACAGGTGCGGGCTCTGCCTCTGCAACGGGGACGTCGACGACCTCGGGGACGAACTCCTCAGCGACCTCGATAGTGATGGACTGGGGTTCGACCTGCTCGACGACGATTGCAGGCACCTCAACAGGTGCGGGCTCTGCCTTGACCTCCTCGATGACAGGTGCCATGACAGGGGTCTCGACTACAGGTGCGGCCTCGACGGCCTTCTTCTTGATTCTGGGCTCGGAGGCATCGAACTTCTGGCGGGTCGGCCTCCTGAGTGCGTTGATGAAGAGATCAGCAGGCTCAGCTGCTGCAACATTCTCCTTCTTGGCGGGCTCAGCGAACACGGGTTCGGAAACAGGAGCACGAGCGACCTGCACGACGGTGGGGGCGTAAGGTGCCTCCTCCTCGAAATACAGTGTGTCCGGAACCTTGCTTACCTTGATTCCGACGACCTCGTGAGACTCGGTCTCCACCTTGTGAACTTCAAAAACGGAATCATCGAACCTCTTCACAGGCACTGCCTGCTCGATGACCGGTTCGACTTCCTCGACACTGTCCTGCCTGGTCACGGTCTTTTTGACCTTGCCAAGCACAGCTCTAACACGAGAGCTAACGCTATTAGAGAATGTTCCCAACATCCTTTATCCCATCCAAATTTCCATATGCAAAGATGGTATTAAAGGGTATCCCTGAAACGATTCTGACGAGAAGAATAAACCAGAACGGTTAACAAATCATCACGGAGAAGTGACAGGCTCAACGACACCCGTCAGGATCTCACAAAGCGCACGTAGTCGGATTTTCCGGAGGCCTTGATTTCGTGGATGATGCACTGCAGCACCTCGGCGTCACAGGAGATTATCATCACTTCCAGACACTTCTGATCCTTCAGATGGGAGTGCAGCTGGGTCTTGATGGCGTTGACATATTTGGCCTGGATCAGGCTCATCCAGGGGTCAGCGTGGTCACGGCGAATGGTTATCAGCACGCCCTCCACGTTTCCGCTCAGGTCGGCCACATCCTGCAGCTCGGAGATCGCGGAGTTAATCGCGGACCTCACTGCATCACTGCGACCCTTGAGACCGTAGGTCTCCTGGATCTTGTCAAGTTCCGCCAGATTCTCGTCGCTGAGGGAGATGCTCACTATCGCCATGACCGTCAATATGCAATTTAATAATAAAACCTATCCGAATTATTAAAATGGAATCCTGTGCAGGGGCCGGATTATTAACTTGAGGCTCAACTTTAATAACCAAAAGGCAGAATCAGAAACATGGACCAGACTCTGACAGTCGTGATATTCGCAGTGGTTGTCTTCGCGATATCCATCATCGCGGGACGCGTGCCGTTCATCATCAAGAAAAGCATGACACAGCTCCACTTCCTCATCGCTTTCAGCGCAGGAGTGATGCTCGGCGTCCTGTTCATAATGCTCATGCCCGAGGCGATCGAGAGGACCGTCGATGCGGGACATGACTTCGAATTCGTTAGTTACATGATCCTCCTGGGATTCCTCGTGCTCCTCATCATCGACTGTCTGGTGAAGAGATATCTGAAATCCTCCCGCGGATGCTGCACCCAGTGCGACCACAACATCACCTCCCTGTCCGCCTTCGCCGGACTGGCGATCCACTCGTTCTTCGACGGTCTGGCACTTGCCGCCGCATTCGTCGCCGGAGAGGATGTCGGCCTGATGGTCCTCATCGCCCTGTGCCTCCACAAGGCGGTCGTGGTCTTCTCCCTGTCGTCCACCCTCCTCATGTCATCGAACAAGAAGCAGACCTGGAACTACATCCTCGCGTTCAGCGTGGTCTCCCCGCTCGCGACCATCATCTCCTACCTGTTCCTTGACACTGGAAACATCTCTTTCGCGGGCCCCGCACTGTGCGTCTCCGTCGGAATCTTCATGTTCGTGACGCTCGTGGACATGCTCCCCGAGGCGTTCCACATGAAGAACAAGGACAATACCCAGCTCATGGCGCTGATCCTCGGACTGATCGTCGTCGTGATCGTGTCCTTTGTCTCCCACCAGCTGATGGGCGGACTCGAGATCTGATTCTAATAATTAGGTTCGGGCTCCGGCCCGAACCACATGAAATGTTTCTCAGGGGCGGTACCTGCTGCATCTGAGCAGGAACTGGTACGCCACATCGGGATTGGAATAGTAGTAGAGGTGCGGATAACCTGCGATGAGCGCGCCCTCCTCATGGGCACACCCGTAGGTCTTCCCGGAGGTCTTGACCGCCTTCCAGGATGAACCGCAGTTGCTGCTGTCCCAGTAGTGGAACTCGTGTCCCTTGACCCCGCCGTTGGCGATGATGGATCCGGGATCGTCGGAGGAGATGGTGATGTATCCGAACCTGGCGAGCTTTCCGGTGTTGTGGACCTCCCCCTTCACTGCCCCGACCATGTTCCAGACCTTTCCGTCTGAGTCCTGCATCTGCTCGTGCAGGTACATGAATCCCCCGCATTCGGCCAGACAGGGCATCCCCGCCTCGATCTTCGAGCGGATGTCCGCCTTCATGGACTCGTTCCTGCTGAGGACCTCGCCGTGGAGCTCCGGATATCCTCCGGAGAGGATGATTCCCTGCACACCTTCCGGGATCCTCTCGTCATGCATCGGAGAGAAGGGCACGATCTCCGCACCGCACTCCTCCAGGAGAGCGAGGTTGTCCTCGTAGGTGAAGCAGAATGTGTCGTCCACGGCCAGACCGATCCTGACCTTCTCGTCAAGGACCCCATGCGAGGGGGCCTTTCCGGATATCGCGGGAGCGCTGTCCGCCATCTCGATGAGTCCGGCGATGTCGAGGGTCTCCTCTAGGATCCCCGCGAGCCTGTTGAGGTTCTCCTTGAGGGACTCCACCTCGTCGGGAAGCACGAGACCCAGATGCCTGCATTCGAGGTTGATGTCCTTCAGCTTGAGGATGTGTCCGAAGACCTTCACTCCGACCTCCTCCTCGATAAGCTTCTTCACCTCGGGGTACACCATCGGGCTCATGTTGTTGAGGATGACCCCGCGGATGTTGTTCTCGCGGAAGTCCTTGAATCCCTTGATGACGGGCACGCAGGATATGCTCGCACCCTTGCAGTTCACGAGGAGCACCACGGGGGCTCCGAGCTTCTCGGAGACGTCGTACGAGCTTCCCTCGGTGGCGGCGGCACGGATCCCGTCATAGAATCCCATGACGCCCTCGATCACGGAGATGTCGGACTGGTCCGCGGTCCTGCAGAACAGGTACTTCAGGGTCTCGTCGTCGCAGAAGTAGCTGTCCATGTTGCGTGCCCTGGTTCCGATGACACGGACGTGGAACATCGGGTCGATGTAGTCGTGTCCGCACTTGAAGGAGGACACCTTGAGTCCCCTGTTCACGAGTGCCTGCAGAATTCCGCAGGTGATCAGGGTCTTCCCGCTTCCGCTGGCGGGGGCCACGATCATGAACCTGGAGAGACTCACTGGGGCTTCCCCCTGAACACCGCGATGTAGACTGGGTTCTGCGCGGTCATCAGGTTGTAACGACCCAGATGCCTGGAGTTGGCCGCGTTGACGCAGACGATCTCCTCCTGCTCCACGGCGCACACCGAGGGCAGCTGGAGGCACTCGGCGATGGTCTCCAGGGTCACGGAGTTGACGATGATCCTGGCGAGGGGGTTCTTGGATAGGACCTCGTTCACGATCTCCTTGAGGTTTCCTGAGGAGCCTCCGATGAACACGTGGGTGGGGGCGGGAAGATCCCTCATCGCCTCGGGGGCGAGTCCGCGGATGATGCTTATGTTCGGTGCACCGAACTTCCTCCTGTTGACGTCGATGAGGTCGGCGGCGGCCTCCTCCTTCTCCACGGCATAGACCATTCCATCGACGGCGACGAGCGCCATCTCGACGGTGACGGATCCGGTTCCGGCACCGATATCGTACACGACCGAGTCGGGCTGGAGCTTCAGCTTGGCGACGGACAGCGCCCTGATCTCGGACTTGGTCATGGGGGCGTCGCCCCTGACGAACTCGGAGTCGGGGATGCTTATGGGGTTCCTGCGGTCGGGATGAGGGTTGAACACCAGCGCCGCGCAGAGGGTACCGAGCTCGGAGGACAGAATCTCCTCGGGGGAGCCGTAGACGAACCTCTCCTCGGGATATCCGAGGTCGCATCCGATGGCGACCTTCACATCGGAGAGATTGTAGTCTATGAGCTGCTGGCACATCTCCATCGCACCCTCCTTTCCGGTCAGCAGGGAGAACACCGCGGAGTTGCGCCTCACGTTTCCGACGATGTTGGCGGTCTTGCCATGGGCACTGATGAGGCACACGTCCTGCCAGGGGACACCCGCCCTCGCGCAGAGGTACTGCACGGAGGAGATTCCGCAGTGGAGACGGACCTCGTACTCCCCGGAATCGACCTTGGAGAGCACGGAGCGGGTGGCGCTGTAGAATCCTATGTCGCCGGAGACCAGCAGTGCGATGTTGCGGAACTCGGGGTGTTCGGAGAGGTAGTCGAAGATCCTCGATGGAGAGTACTCGTTCAGAGACCTCTTTCCGACGGCCTCGGGGACCTGCAGCATGCGGTCGGCGCCCACGACAAGGTCGGCGGCCCTGACGGCGTCTGCTCCCGCGGAGGTCAGACCGGTTCCGGGACCGACGCCGGTGCCGATGATGGACAGGATGCGGGGCATCCTCGCGGGACACTCGAATCCGAACTTCTCCGCCAGGAATCTGGCGGTCTCCTCATAGTTCATTCCGGGATCCTCGGGAGGCCTTCCGACCAGCACGATCCTCGCACCGGCGCGCCTGGCGGCGTTGACCTTCTCGGAGAATCCTCCTGCGGTGCCGGAGTCCTTGGTGACCAGATACCTGGCACCGACCTGGACCATCATTCCGTAGTCGAGTTCCTCGCAGAAGGGACCCTGCATCGCGAACAGGTTCCTTCCCTCGAAGCCGTATCCGACGCAGTCCGCCACGTTGGCCGCGGTGGAGAGCACCCTGGCAAAGACCCTCTCCTTGAATCCGGGTATCGCGGTGTACTTGGCGAGCTCCTTGCTGCCGGTGGTCGCGAGGATGTTTCCCTCGGTGCCCTTGAGGAACTCCACGGCGGCATCGATGGTGTCGACGCAGATCACGTCGTCACCGCTGGTGTCGGACTCGGGACGCCTCAGACGGATGTACTCGGCACCGGTGTCGGCGCAGGCCTCCTTGATGTGGCCGGTGATGCGGGTGGCGTAGGGATGGGTCGCATCCACAACGACAGGATACTCCCTCATCAGGTCGCGCATGACCTCGGGGGCGAGAGGGTGCGACGACACCTCGACGTTGGGGTTCTCCCTGACGGACGTGCGTCCGTAGTCGGTCGCTAGGCATGCATGCACTTTGATTCCGGCGTTGGCGAGGAGGTCGGTTATTGCCCCTCCCTCGGTGGTGCCGGCGAAAACAAGAACCTTGTACGTCATTTTCTCACCTTTTGGAAACTGACCGAGAAATCCTCCTCGGCGATGGCCACGGTCACCCCGTTGCCGGCGAACTTCCTGAGAAGGAGCCTGCCGTTGCGGGAGTGCATGATGGCGGAACGTTCGCAGACACAGTCTACGGTGGTCACGGACTGCACGAAGCTGGATCTGGAGAAGTCCCCCTCGAGGGCATTCAGCTCGTCCGCCGTGTAGAAGGAGATAGGTATGCGGTGCTCGGCCGCGAATCCGAGCAGGCCGACCTCGTCCTTCTTCAGATCGATGGAGGCGGCCGCACGGACACGGTCCATCGTGACTCCGACGGACTCCATCGCCCTGGCGACCATGTGCTCGATGTCCTCCTGGGGCGTGCCGCGCTTGCATCCGATGCCCAGCACCAGGTCGCGCGGGATGAGGCGGAGGGTGTTCTCGAAAGGAGACTCGCCCTCCACACCGATGTAGACCCCCGTGGGGGAGTCGTCGGGACCGCACAGCTCCGGAGGGACCTCCCCTACAATGGGGACGGTGCACCTCAGTCCGACCGGATCCCCTGCCAGTATGCGGGCGGCCACGTCCTTGGCGGCGTGCAGGGAGCCGATGGTGAGGTCGTTGTTGACGGCGAAGGAGTCTATCGCCACCTTGCCGTTGATGTCGGTGGCGGTGGTCACGACGGGCACCGCCCCGATGGAGGTCCCCACGCGCACCGCGAGGGAGTTGGCGCCTCCGATGTGTCCGGACAGGACGGGGATGCAGAACCTACCCCTCTCGTCCACGGACAGGACCGCCGGATCCACGTCCTTGGAGACCACGAACGGCGCAATCTCGCGCACGGCGATGCCTATGGCCCCGACGAACACGATGGCATCGTATCTGCCGAACGCGTCCTTCGTCCAGGCCCTCATGGGGACGTCCACGTGGGTGAGACCGACCTCGTCCGAAGTGCTCTTGGCGAACAGTTCCACCTCGTCGCCGTCGAAGACGCCCGCGATCCTGAGCGCGGTCCTGCAGCCGTTGGTCGTGAAGGCGATGATCCCGACCCTCATTCCCTCGCCCCCACCTTTCCGAGGAGTCTGTCGGCGCTCGGGGTCTGTCCGAGTATTCCGAACTCGGAAGAGAACACTATGGCCGCCACCTCCAGGTCGCCCTTGACACGATGGTTCATATGGAACTCGATCTTGGGGATCAGGATATCCATCACCGGCTTCACCAGGTCCTTCTCCGCCAGGACCTCCAGCGCGTCGTCGGTGGACACGCAGTCCATTATGCGTCTAGCCATGTCGGTGTCGGCACCCGCCAGGATCGCGTTGGATGCCAGGATCTCCATCCTGGAGTCCGCGTTGCGGGAATGGGTGTTCATGATGCCTCCGGCGAGCTTCACCAGCTTTCCGAGGTTCCCCACCAGGAGGACGCCCTTCGCGTCGAGCTCGAGGGCCATGTCGAGGAAGTCGCCGATGAAGTTGCTGCACTCCACGGGCTGCTGACCCTCCAGGGCGGGATAGGCCCTGACGAAGTCCTTGCCGTAGTTTCCCGGGACGGTGAGCAGATATCTCCTGCCCTGTGCCATGAACATCTTCATCTCGGCCTTGATGGAGCCGAGGAGCGCGGTCTCGCTCATTGGCTCGACGATGCCGCTGGTGCCGAGGATGGAGATGCCCCCGATGATCCCCAGACGGGAGTTGAAAGTCCTCTTGGCGATGGTCTCGCCCTCGGGCACGTAGATCTCGACATCGATCCCTCCCGCATATCCCAGCGCACCGCAGACATCCTCGACGCACTCGGTTATCATGTTGCGGGGGACGTGGTTGATGGCGGCGTTTCCGGGCGGCTGGTCCAGACCCTTGCGGGTGACGCGACCGACCCCGATCCCACCGTCGATGTGAACTCCATACTCGTCGGACCTGCGTACCCTGGAATGGATGTACGCGCCGTTGGTGTCATCGGCATCATCACCTCCGTCCTTGCGCACGGCACAGGACACGACGCCGTCCCCGATCTCGATCTTCTCGATGGGGATGTGGAGGGGGATGCCCCTGGGAGTCATGATGTCGACGGACCCTACCGTCTCCCCAGACAGAAGCATCTGCGCGGCGGCCTTGGATGCTGCCGTGGCACAGGAGCCGGTGGTGTACCCGCGTCTCAACTTCCTTCCACCGACGTAAACGAATCCCTGTTCCTCTTCGATCGCACCCATATGTATGCACCCGCGCGTGTTATCAGGGATGGGAATGGCAAGATGCTAAAAAAGGCTGGCGCTAACGTCCCATCCAACTGGAGGTTCGGGATTCAGTTCCTGCCCACGCAGACGTCTGGCCTGGTGGCGGGATTCCTCTTGTGGGCCATCCTGCTGACCTGCGCACGGATCTCCGCGGCCTTCTCCACGGTGATGCCCGCGGCCCCGGCCATCTCGGAATCGGACCCGCCCTGCTCCATCACGTTGAGGGCCTTGTCAAGTGCCAGATAGGTCACACCCATCTCGTCCTCGTCAGTCTGACCGTCCCAGAGTCCCGCGGTGGGAGTCTTGGTGATAATCTCGTCGGGCACCCCTATGATGCGTGCAAGCTCCCACACCTGGGTCTTGTAGAGATCATACAGCGGGGTGACGTCCTCGGCACCGTCACCGAACTTGGTCATGTATCCCATGAGCAGCTCGCTGAGGTTGCTGGTTCCGTACACCAGTCTTCCATCCCTCTTGGCCTTGTCATAGAGGACTATCATCCTGCAGCGGGCCATGATGTTGCCGAGCTGGAGCGGATCGTCTCCCTCCTGGATCAGCATTCCGGAGAACACGTCGGTGACGGACTGGATGTTCACGACCTCGTACCTGACACCCCAGGCCTCGCACATCTCGCGGGTCTGGCGGTAGTCCTCCTGAGGGGTGCGGGACACGGGCATGAAGACTGCCAGGACGTTCTCGGGACCGAGTGCGTCCGCACAGAGCTTCACCACGACCGCGGAGTCGATGCCTCCGCTGATCCCCACGACGGCAGCGCGGACATGTGCACGCTCCGCGGTCTCACGGACGAACGTTGTGAGGATATCCGCGTCCTCGCGGGTGATCCTGTGAAGCTCCTTGAAATCCATGGCTGATAATCGGCCCGCACTAGATAACCTTGAGTGTCACCCCGTTCACATCCGCTGGGATTAACGGATGTTGAGCCGTTCGAAGAGAGTCATGACATAGCCCCAAATAGTGCGACCACAATCGGAACCCGATGTCGTTGCGCGTGGCCCTGTGTCAGATCGGATCGTCAGAGGACATGGAGGAGAATCTGCATCGCGTCGAGGAGGTCGTGTCCTCCACGGATGCGGACCTGTTCCTCTTCCCCGAGATGTTCCTCACCCGTTACGGGAACTGGAGACTGGATGACTATGACCCAGCGTCCGCGTTGAACACCCTCTCGGAGATCTGTGTGGAACATGGCGTCGCCATCGCGATGGGGATGCCTGTGAAGAATGGGAACGGTCTTCGCAACTCCCTCGCGTTCATCACTCCCGAGACGCGGGTGTGCTACGACAAGCTGTATCTGGCCAACTTCCCGCCCTACGACGAGGACGTGTTCACCCCGGGATCGAAACCCGTGATGGTGGAATGGAGGGGATTCAGACTCGGCCTGCTGATATGCTATGACGTCATGTTCCCGGAGATCCACAGACACTATGCAGTCAACGGCGCTGATGCCGTCCTGATGGCGAGCGCCTCCGCGATGAAGTCCGAGACCGCGATGTGCCGCGTCCTTCCCGCGAGGTCCCTCGAGAACACAGTGTACACACTGTTCTGCAACAACACGGGCGAGGGACCTGCCGGACGGTACTTCGGAGGTTCCGCGGCATACTCCCCCCTCGGCGACACCATCGCCAGGGCATCCGGGGGAGACGAGGTGCTCGTCGTCACCCTCGAGAAGGGCGAGATAGCCCGCGCCAGAGAGGTCAGACACCATCTGAGGGACCTGAGGACCGACATAGACTGGTGCTGAACCCCGTCGCCCATACCCAACCTTTATATGTAAAAACCAGATACGACGGTTCGGTAACGCGGCGATAGCCCAGCCCGGTAAGACGCAAGACTGGAAAGCTAGTGGGATTATTCCCTCGGG
>JAKSHU010000129.1 GCA_024399175.1 archaeon | reverse complement strand
AAGTATGCGCGTCGAGACCATCATTAGGACCGTCTACAACGGAAGGTCCGGATACGGAATCGCGGAGTTCCTCGTGAGGATGTGAGGCGGGAGGGGCCACCTCTCCTGATCATCCGATCCTCTGCACGTCCAGATTCATTTTTTGGAGGGAACGGGCCTATCGGCCCGGTTCCCTCACCACCCCAGGAACTTCAGGGCATCGATGAGCTCGAAGCTGGGGATGGGCATTCCCAGCACCTCGCACATGATGAACGTGGATGCCATTCCGAAGATGCCCACGAGCATCACTGGGATCCCGAATATCAGCGTTACTCCCCCGGTGAACATTCCCAGGCATATCAGGAGGAATCCTCCGCAGACCAGCAGGACGATCAGTCCGGGTGCGTAGATGCCCGCGGCCCCTGCGCACATCACCGCGAGGACCACGAGTCCGAGCATCGTGAACGCGCGTGAATCGGACACCTCCCTGAGTCTCTCGAGGGAGGATCCAGAGATCTCCCTGAGGTGGGACCTCATTCCGCAAACGGTGACCGCCATGGGGAGTCCGCTGAACATGATCCCTATTCCGAGGTCGGGGTTGTCTTGCATGGTGCGCCATCCGAGCACCTCGAAGAACAGCACCCCCATGAGGATCGTTCCGAAGAACACCAGCGGCCTACGGGCGAACAGGACTCCGAGCATCGGGGGAGCGACGAACAGGAGCACGATTCCGACGGTCTCCGCGATCGAGGTGTCTGCATCCTGGCCGTACTCGTTAGGTAGAGCCGAGAATGCCCCCATCATCATGACGAGTGCCAGGAGGCCGGGAAGCTGTCCATAGAGGAACGATTCCCTCCAGAGGAGTGTTGATCCAGACGCGTGGTGAAGACTGCTCATGATTCGATAATCGGGTCACGGGATAAGCCCGAATCGGGCAGGAAAAAATCGACCGAATCAGAGGAGCACGGCCATGATGATTGCGGTCTCCACGAATCCCAGCACGATTCCACCCACCATCTGTGCGGGGGTGTGCTTCCTGAGAACGTAACGTGACCAGCAGATGAAGGGCACGAGGATCAGGAGCAGAGCTCCCCAGGGGAAGAAGACATAGGTGATGGCCATCGTGGGTCCGATCATGCCGCAGGCATGGATGCTGATCTTCCAGTAGGGGCTGATGAGCATTATGGAGAACGTGACGACGGAGTACGCCACGAAGAGCACGGTGAGGAGCCATGGGGCGGAGGCCGCCCACAGGGCCACGACCCCCAGCACATAGGATATGGTTCCCAGCAGGAGGGGCATGAAGCGGTCCTCCTTCTTCACGATGTCTCCGTCCTTGTTGGCGAACTTCTTCGAGTAGTAGAGCACCTCGATGATGGGGAATATGCATCCGAAGAACACGCACAGTCCGTAGATCTCGAGATATGTGACGAGGTCCGAGATGATGAGGCACACGATCGCGTACAGTACCAGCGAGAACACCTGCGGCTGTGTGACGACGGATATGATCCGGGCCCTTCTCCTGGTGGAATCGGAAATCTCCCCCTCGAAGAGATGCGTGGGATCGTGGAGCGCCATCGGGTCACTCCTCCAGGGTCTTCAGTATCTGCGCCTTGGCGTCCTCGAAGGTCCTGCTGTTGTCGATCAGATGCCAGTTGTCCGGGATGAACATCAGCATCTTGTCGCGTGCCTTGGTGAGGTCCTCGAGGTTCTCGAAGGACTCGAGGTCCTCCCCCCTGGAGGTGATGCGCTGCATCGCAACTTCGGGTGTGACGTCGATGAAGTACTTCACATCGGGTTCGGGCAGGGCGATCTTGAAGAATTTGTAGGCTGCCCTGCAGAGGCACTTCGGGACGTATGAGACCGCCATAATGTACCTGACGAAGATGATGTCGTCATATTCCTGGGTCTTGAGGTTCCTCTTCATCACGCGCACCGAGTGGATCACGTCGCGGATGTAGTAGAGGGTGGCCATGATCTTGGCGAACTTGCCCTCCTTCAGGAGCCATTCCGCCTCCTTCTGACCGATCCTGATGTCCTTGTTGGGATGGGTGATCTCGAGGACCTTGCGTCCCCTGGCCTCGAGCTGCTCCTTCAGGAACGCGGATGCCGAGGACTTGCCGCAGCCGTCCATCCCGTCGACGACGTACCACATCTCAGAGCCCCACGCCGACCATCACGAGGGCCACCGCGGTGGGGATGGTGAGATTGTCGTACTGTCCGGGGCTTAGAAGCTCGAGGACCGCGGTGACGGCTCCAGCGAGCAGGCACACCACGGGAACGGGAAGGTTCGGGGTGGCGTTTCCGACATAGTATCCGTTGGTGATGAGGAAGCTGTAGAACGCGATCACGATGAAGGCGATGATCGCCGTGGAGAACATGACCGCGAGGGTTCCCTCGACGGACTTGTGGTGCATGATCTTGTGCTTTCCCCAGCGTTTGCCCACGAGGCTTCCGAAGGCGTCGCCGTAGGTCATCGCGATGATTCCGATGGATGCGGCCACCCAGTTGTGGAAGAAGAATGCCACCATGATGGTGATGCTGACGGCGTAGAGGAACAGTCCGGTCCTGTGTCCGTCCTCGTTCGAGATCTTTCCGATCTTGGAGTTGGAGATCGCGTTGCCCTTGAACATCGCCAGGAAGAGAAGTATGGCGAAGGGGATGGTGAAGAACACGAGCATGATCCAGTTCTCGGTGAACATCCACCACACGAAGACGAAGTTGCCCACTCCGATGTGGACGATCTTGCGGGTGGTGTTCCCCTCGAACCTGCCGGTCCTCTCCAGCGCGAGTGAGACCAGCAGTGCTACCACTATGATTAGATAGACAAGTACCAGAGCGATGTAGTCATTGTTGGTCATTTAACAGGGTGAACGTTCATGCAGTATAAATTGTGCGTGGTCACTCCGACCCGGTTTTCCGGTGCTGGAACGTCTCATGTGTGATGTGGATCGTTCATTCTTGGACAGGTCTTAGAGGCTCCCCGCGTGCAATCTGCTCCGCCAGGAGGAACGTCTGGTAGAGGGGTATCGACAGGACGTCCGTCTCCGCATCATATCCGTAGTTGCCCGACGAGATCTTCACCGCCACGTGTCTCGGGTTGAGGCTGCGGAACGCCTTAAGAGAGTTCATCCTCCCTCCGCTCTTCTTGACATCTATGGGCACGGCGAATCCCTCGCTCTGGACGATGAACTCGAACTCGTTGCCACTCTTTCCCGTCCAGTAGTACAGGTCGATGCCTCTGGCCCTCAGCTCCTGGGCCACATAGTTCTCGTAGAAGATCCCCGACAGCGTGCAGCGTCTGTCCCTCACCAGGAAATCGGAGTAGGGAAGGCGGCTCTGATGCACGAACATCCCGATGTCTCCCAGGTAGTACCTGAACAGGCCCGGCTCCTCCTCGACAAGGGGAAGCGGGACCTTGCCGTCCTTCTTCCTTGACCTGTGTACCACACGTGCCAGCTCGAGCCACAGATATGCGTTGGCATAGTCCCGGTTGGATCTTCCCTGGTCGATGAGTCCGATCTTGAAGTTGCGATTCTCCTTGTTGAGTTCGGTGAACACGTTCCTGTAGACATTGCGTGTCTTCAGGATGGTCTCGTTGGAGACGTTGTAGAGGCTCATGTCCGCCAGATAGTTGGAGTAGATCTCGGAGACGACCTTGCCTGCATCGACGTAGGATCCGGTGTCGAGGAACACCTCCAGCGCCTCGGGGAGGCCCCCTATGGCGAGGTATCTGTAAAGGTGATCCAGCGCGAGATCGTGGTACTGCGGCTCCATCGGCCTGTGGCCCACATATGACTCCCTGATCCTGTCCAGGAGGGCGGGATTGCTGTTGAGCAGGAATTCCTCGAAGGTGAGCGGATGCATGTTGAGCGTGGTAACCTTTCCGACCGGGAAGCTGAACGACTTCTCTTTGTTCATCTGGTGTATCGCGAGTCTGACAAGCGATCCGGAGACGATGACTGGCAGTTCTCTGTGGTCCTGGCAGAAGTACTTCAGGGCAGAGATGACCATCGGACACTCCTGCACCTCGTCGATGATGAGCGGGTTCTCGGGTGTGACCTTCCTGTTGAATCTGGCCTCTATGTACTCCAGATACCTGTCGGAGTCGCACGTTGTTGCGAAGAAGTCCCTGCTCTCCTCGTCCTTCATTAGGTCGATGTAAACGGGCTGTTCGAACTGAGTGGCGAACATCTCCTTCAGGAGGTATGTCTTCCCTACTTGTCTGGCGCCGCAGAGGATGAGTGGTTTGCGGCGGGGATCGGCGTACCAGTCGTTCAGTCTGTCGAGCATCAACCTCTTCATAGGTATTGATACAAGTTTCAAGATAAAACCCTATGCAGAATTTACAAGTTTTTCAGGGAAAATTCAATAGCAATTTACAAGTTTTAATGAGTTTTTACGAGAGTGATTTACAAGTTTTGGCAGGAATCCGTGCTGTCTGGAACAAGGCTCCTCTTCGGAGGTAATGATGCTGGGTCATGGTCGGGCCCCACCCCGATCCAGACCTTGCATCCGTGTCCTGAATGGTTCTCAGCTCTTCCTGATCTTTCCCTTGTCGAGGGCGTCCTGGAATCCGGGCATCTCGGAGGGGGTGATCGAGATCCTGTCGCCCTTGGCGTACTTCTTCCTGGTGGTCCAGTTGGTGAAGGGCTCGACCACGCGGTACATCGTTCCCTTCTCCGCCATCTTGACGGGTTCGGGGGCACCCTTGAGGTCAGTGTAGTTTCCGTTGTGGCAGACCGCCTTTCCGCCCTTGACCTCGATGACCTTGTTGCACAC
>JAKSHU010000128.1 GCA_024399175.1 archaeon | reverse complement strand
GAACTGTGAACAGGCCCTCCTGTCCTGATGCTCGTACACGTGTTTGAGGTAGTACAGACAGGCGTTGTACACGTAGCGGAGATCTTCGATCATGGTGTCGAAGAACTTCTGCTGCGCCCTGTTGGGGTATAGGCACAGTCTCACTGCGCTGTACGTGCTGTCCGTCATCGTTCTTCCTAGCCTTGTGAGCCCTATATATGTCTCACAGGGGGAGATGACCGAAAGTGACCGAAACTGAAGTGGAACTGATGGTTTTGACTGAATTCCATCAGGATCAAATCTGTGCGCCAGATCGGGAATTTTCAAACTGGAATCCTCGGAGCAATTGACAGCCAAGGAAGCCCTTGACAAGTACCGTTCGAAGGTTTCGGTAGAACATCTGGTCCACTCGTTGAAACGTGTGACCGGACTGAAACCACTGAGGGTCTGGAAGGAGTCCTCGATCAGAGGGTCGGTGATGCTGGCTCTTCTTTCTGAAAACGCCATCGCGATGGCAAGATATGAGTTGAAACCACGGTTTGAAACCAAGATGGAGAAAGGTAAACTTGAACGGAAGGGGGTCAGACTATCGACGGAATCGATGGTCTGGTCGTTGAGTCATTTGACAATAACCCGTATCATACGCAAGGGCCTCCGCAAGAAGGCCCATTACAGTAACTGGGATCCGATTTCCATCGAGGTTTTCAACAATATTCATGCAGAACTGGGTGTTTTTGGTTGATTAAGAGGAGAGCTCACTGAGATTTTGGGATGATTTTAGCTCATCATACTGGTTCGGACATAGCGATAGTTCTGAAAACAACGAATTGTCAAATGGGCCAGCGATTTCAAAAAGACCTCAAAGTGGCGAGGTCAGGACATAATCGAGTCTCGGGACCGGTGGAGTCTGGTGAGATGTTCCTGCGGATCTGTCGCCATCGACGGCGGACACCACTGCCTGAACAGGATGTACAAGAACTACGGCCAGGACAGCTACATCGAGCTCAGCGAGTTCGAGTGAGACGGCCGTCAGCACTCATAGGGTTCATCACGAATCAGCCCAGATAATCTTCATCCGGCAGTCTCGGACAAGGGAACCAGATTACAGATAAAAAGAGATGCGGGGGAATCCCCCGCGTGAGTTTTCAGCCGAGGATGTCGGTCATCCTCTTGACAGGGAGATATGCCTCCTCGATGACCTTGTCATCGAGAATGATCTCTCCAGTCTCGTTCTCGAGACAGTCTAGGATGGATTCGAGGGAGATCATCTTCATGGTGGTGCACACGGAGGCGTTGGTGAAGTAGAACTTCTTGTCGGGACAGAACTCCTGGAGCCTGTGACCCATTCCGGACTCGGTGAGGACGATGAACTCCTTCTTGTCGGAGGCCATGCAGTGCTTGAGGATCGCCTCGGTGGAACCGATGTAGTCAGCAATATTGAGGACGTCAATCCTGCACTCGGGGTGGGCCGCGATCTCCGCATCGGGATGGAGCCTCTTCATCTCCTGCACCTGCCTGACGGTGACGCACTGGTGGATGGGACAGAATCCGCTCCAGAGGACGATGTCCTTTCCGCTCTTCTCCTTGACATACCTGCCGAGGTTGGAGTCTGGAACGAAGATGATCTTGTCGTTGGGGATCTGGTTGACGACGTTCAGGGCGTTGGCCGAGGTGCAGCAGTAGTCCGCGGCAGTCTTGGTCTCCGCAGTGGTGTTGACATACGCGACGACGGTGGCACCGGGGCGGTTCGCCTTGACCTGTCTGATCTGCTCCGCGCTGCACATCGACGCCATCGCACATTTCGCCTCAGGCTCGGGAAGAAGGACCTTCTTCTTTGAGGAGAGGATCTTGGCGGTCTCTCCCATGAAGGACACTCCGCAGAACACGATGATGTCTGCATCCGTGGCAGCCGCCTTCTGGGACAGTCCCAGAGAATCTCCCACGAAATCTGCGATGTCCTGTACCTCAGGAGATGTGTAGCTGTGTGCCAGAATGATCGCATTCTTCTGCTTCTTGATATCGAGAATGCGTTCTTTGACGGATTGCATAGATGCTGGTTAGAGAAATTCCCTTTTTAAGGTTTAGCGTGCGAATAATATATCTGCTCGCCGATTCGGCGCTCATATGTCCAGTGACAGAGAGGATGTTGCGACATCAAGGTTCAGGTGCAGCGTCTCGGAGAGGGTCTGCTTCGAGGCCGGGATAAAGATGGCCACCATCTACCACCAGTTCGTCGGCACCCCGTTCTGCATGCGCAACGTGGAGGACCTCGAGAGGACCATCGCCGAGTGCATCAAGGTGCAGCCCTATGTAAGGGACGCCGTGGTGAGGATCCTCCGCAACGACCGCGACCAGCAGCACCAGTCCACCTACATCTCCCTCACCGGTGACATGATCGATGCCGTCGTCAGCATCGACATCGACGGCACCGTGGCGACCGCGGAGATGCGCTACGACCCTGAGCTCGACTACCCCCTGATGTACATATCCTCCGTCGAAAAGGCCTGAACGACAGTTCTCACCGCGGATTCGGACCTCGGAGGCGTACAGGAGGGCGCCCCCATCATACACGACTATATATACTTTTAATAGTATTATCCGCCAGGTGTTATTTAATGGTCAACAACATCAAAATTGGAATCACTGGTCTTCCCAGCTCGGGCAAGACATACACGCTCAAACGCGTGATCGAGATGTTGACCAAGGAGGAGGAGCTCTCGGTCGGCGGAATGATCGATGAGAAACTCTCTGATGGAAGACGCGACGTAGGTATCAAGGTGTGCAATCTCCAGACCGGAGAGGAAGTGGTCTTCGCCACCCCCGAGACCGAAAGCAAGATCACCATCGGAACACTCGGCGTGGACCTTTCCCTTTTCGAGTCCGTCGCCATCGATGCTATCAAGAGCGCCTGCGAGACCTGCGACATCATCGTCATCGACGAGATCGGAAAGGTCGAGGTCGAGAGCCAGGCATTCGTCGACATCGTCAAGGAGGCCCTTGACGTCGACAAGCCGATGATCATCACCCTTCACAAGAAGTCAAGGAACCCCCTGCTCCAGGATATCAGGAGGAGGGACGACATGAGGATCCTCGAGGTCACACCCACCAACAGGAACATCCTCCCCTACAAGATCGTCAAACTGATGAACGGTGAAAGCATTTGAGTCCGCCTGGAACGGTGATCACCGAGGGCAGGACCAAACTGCTCGTCCCCGAGGTACATTCGGTCCAGGGTCCTGGAAAGATCAACGCGGGATCCGTGTTCTTCAACGAGCAGATGGCGTTCAACCGCGACATCAGCATCATGCTTCTCAGGGCGCTCGAGAGGTCCCAGATGACCGTGGCCGACGCCATGACCGCCACCGGAAGCAGGGCCGTCAGGATCGCCAACGAGGTGCCCGGCACCGAGGTCGTGGCCAACGACTTCGACGCCAACGCGATCCCCTACATCAACGCGAACATCGAGCTCAACAACCTCAGCAACGTCACCGCCAACCACGCCAACATGCACGTGCTCTTCGCGCACAACTCGTTCGACTACGTCGACCTCGACCCATTCGGATCGCCCTCACTCTTCATCCAGTCCGCCATCAGGGGAACCCGCAAGAGGGGAATCCTGGCGGTCACCGCCACCGACACCGCGCCTCTCGCCGGCGCACAGGCACCCAAGTGCAGGCGCAGATACCAGTGCGAACCCATCCGCGGATACATGTGCCACGAAGGAGGTCTCCGCATCCTCCTGTGCACCATCGCGAGAGAGATGGGAAAGTTCGACATGGGCATGAGACCCATCCTCTCATTCAGCGCGGACCACTATTACAGGACCTACATCCAGATCGAGAGCGGAACCACCGCCTGCGACAGGATGCTCGACCAGCTCGGATACATGAGCTACGACCAGAAGAGTCTGGAGAGGGAATCCTCCCCCGTCTACGACGAGAAGCACAAGCTCGGCCCGTTCTGGCTCGGACCCCTCTTCGACAAGGACCTCCTCGCGAGGATGTCCCCCGAGGGAATGGCACGCGAGAAGAAGTGCACCAAGATGCTCGACATCTGGAGGAACGAGATCGATTCCACCCCGTTCGTCTACGACATGAGCGAGCTGTCATCATTCACCAAGCTCTCGCCGCCCAGCCTCGACGTGTTCATCGAGAAGATGAACGAGGTCGCGCCCACCTCCAAGACCCATTTCTCACCCACATCCTTCGTGACCCTCGCGGACCTGAAGGACATTCTCGCCGCGTACAGGGAGGTCGCCCACGAGACCCCCGCGCCCGTCCCCCCGGCGAACTGACGCGGCCAGCGAACATCCTATAAAGGGGTTGGCTCTACCCGTATTGATTTATATGCCGAGCCTAGCAGTCATCGGGTCCCAGTGGGGCGACGAAGGTAAAGGAAAGATTATCGACTACCTTGATGAGAAGGCCGATCTCATCGTCCGCTTCCAGGGAGGAAACAACGCGGGACACACCATCGTCGTCGGTGACAAGGTTTTCAAGCTCCACGGACTCCCCTCCGGAGTCGTCAGGCCCGGAAAACTCGCAATCATCGGCAACGGTACTGTGGTCAACATCGAGGAGCTCCTCGAGGAGATCGCAGGCGTCGAGGCCCAGGGCGGAAACATCGATGGACTCAGGATCTCCGACAGGGCCGCACTCATCATGGGCTACCACAAGAAGCTCGACGGTGCAGAGGAGAAATATCGCGGAAACAAACCCGTCGGAACCACCAAGAAGGGAATCGGACCCACCTACCAGGACAAGATCGCAAGGATCGGATTCAGGG
>JAKSHU010000127.1 GCA_024399175.1 archaeon | reverse complement strand
GAGGATCCGGTGAGGCGCGTGTTCAACCTGCATGCCGTCTGGGAGGCCGAGCTGGCGGGACACGTGGTCATCGCGATGCACGAGTCCGTCGCGGTGTATGACAAGAAGAACCACGCGGTGCAGAGCGGCTACACCGTGCTGGGACTGGATGACGAGCACACGGTCTCCATCGACTATGTGAGATGTGACTCCGAGGGATCGTACCTCCACGCACAGGGACTCAACGTCTCGAACGTCGGAGTCTATTATTACACCGCGGAGGTGGCGATCCTCAACAAGACTACGGGAGAGAACGAGACCATCCGCTACGATATTCGCATCACCGTGGGATTCCTGACCATTGTCCGGAACACCGATTACTCATCCGTGGTCATCAAGGGCTGATCCCGGACATCTTTTTCAACGGGACCTGTCCTCTCCGGTGGGGGTGCCGTCCAGTTCTGTGACCGTGGACGCCCCGTTCCCCCTCACGGCGAGGAAGAGTGCCAGATACACGACGGATGCCACGACGCCGAGGACTCCGAGTCCCAGGATGTAGCTGGACCAGCCGATGGTGGAGAGCACCATTCCGATGGTTCCCCACACGAAGAACATCGAGTTCATCATCGAGGACACGGCCCCGCTGTCCCCGGGATGGCTCCTCATCAGCACGCCCATGCCCCAGGGACGGACGGCGACGGAGGCGGTCAGGATGAATATGAAGGACACGAGGAACGCGTACCAGGACGAGTCCCCGATCGTCAGGAGAAGGACGGAGCCGACGGCACCGAGGACGAGGTACAGGGGAATCATCCTCCAGTTGACCACGTTGCGGGTCAGCCTGCCGATGAGGCTCATCGCGGACACCCCGACGATCATCGCGATCGCGAGCATCAGGGAGTACTCCGAACCGGTGAGCCCGAAGACATCCACATAGATGTACGAGGACACGGACAGGTAGGCCATGAACGGCATGTTGAACATGCAGATCATCACGAGGAACATCATGAAGTAACGGTCCCTCGCGATGCCCTTCATTCCGACCATCATCCTTCCGAATCCTCCGACTACCCTCTCGTCGTCGGGCAGGGTCTCGGTCACGAGCAGGGAGAGTGCCAGACACACCAGCGCGAACAGCGCGGGGGCCACAAGGGTGAGCCTCCATCCGGACAGGTCGATCAATGCCGCACCGGCTATCGGCGCGATGACGGGTCCCAGGACCCCGATGACGGCCTGGATCCCCAGCACCTTGGCCACGTCGGGTCCGCGGAAGGAGTCCTTGACGAAGGCCATCGCGATGGTCATCACGCCTCCGGAGGCGAACGCCTGCAGGACCCTGAAGAGGATGAGCGAGTACACGTCCCCGACCATGGCACAGGCCGCGGAGGACGCGATGTAGAGTACGAGGTCGGCGAGGAGGAACCCCTTCCTGCCGTACTTGTCGATGACGGGACCCATCACGAGCATCGACACGGCGAGAGTCATCATGTATCCGTAGAGGGTCATGTTGAGCGTCGAGGCGTCGGTGTGGAGCTCCTCGACCATGGTTCCCAGCGCGGGGAGGTACATGTCTGTCGATATGGGTGCGAACGCGCACAACATCACGATCAGGAGGATGAACGTCCTGGTTCCGAGGCGTCTCTGCTCTATGGGCTGGTTCATTTTGTTCTCGCCGTGTCCAAAATGGGTCCGAGGGTATTTCTCTGTTGTCCAGAACCGGCGGGAAAGTGGTTTCACGGGGGACCGTGGTCCCCCGGAGGGTTCGGGATCAGCTCATCTTGTAGGAGATGGCCATTCCGAGGAACGCGAACAGGAGGATCGCGATAAGGACGTAGTTCTCCATCAGCATTCCGATGATGTCGAGGTTCTTCTCCTCGGGGATCTGGATCGCATAGGTGGAGAAGTGGGTGGTCTCGAAGGTGAGCATTCCGTCCGCATAGGTGCAGGGGACCTCGGTGGAGGTGGTGCCTGCCACGTGGAACAGCTTGAGGTTGTCCTTGTCCTGCTCGGCGGAGGGGGTGAACTTGAGGCTCACGGTGGCCTTTCCGGCGGAGAAGGCGTTGCTGTTGGTTCCGAAGTCGATCTCGTAGACGACGGCATTTCCGATGATGTCGCGGGCCTCCTTGCTGAGGGTCTTGAAGTCCCTGATGTCCACGCTGAGGGTCTCCTCTGCGGAGAGGGCCTTTGCCGCGGTGTTGTCGAAGACGATGGTCGCGTCGGGCATCACGACGGTCAGGGTTCCGGTGAATCCCTGGATGATGGTGATGTCGGCCGCGTTGAAGGAGATGTTGTCTCCCCTGCTCTTCACGAGCAGGTTTCCGGAGTCCTCGGTGAAGTTCTTGACCTTCTGGTACTGTGCGACGATCTCCATCTCCGCGGTGACGGTCGCGGGGACGGCGGGGCTCCACTGGAGGAAGGTGTAGCAGAAGTAGTCATCCTTGGAGTCGGCGGGGTCCGCGGGTGTGGTGAGGGGAGCATCGTACAGATACTCAAGCGACTGGAGGACGGTGCTGCCCCTGTCGGCGGAGTCCTTGAAGACGACTGTGTACTTCCTGGGTTCGGGGTGGTACTCCGCCTTGAAGAACTTGTCCCCGGTGACGGGATCGAAGGAGGACACCTCGCTGTCGTCATACAGGTCGATCCAGCACTTGAAGGTGAAGATCTCGGTGTTGGTGGGATCTCTGGAGGGGTTGGCGGGAACGACTATCGTGTCGCCCGGAGCATAGGTGGCTCTGGAGATCTCGTGGTCGTCCCAGTCTTTGAATACGATTACAGCGGTGTCTGCGGAATGATCCGTGGTGGACAGAGTGGGAGTGGTGAATGTCATAATGACCGTGTGATCCTGCCTTGTCACATCTCCGCATATATTGTGGTCCTCGGCGATTGTGAGTGCGGAGTAGATTTTTGATCCGCTGCCCATCAGGATGTTGCCTGCAGTCATTGGTGCATGGGAATCATTCCATGTTAAATCAACGAGGTACCATTTTCCACTCTCGAGCTGGACCATGTTCCACATATGTCTGTTGCTGTCTTCTTCGAAGTTATCTGCACGATCAGTGGGGTTGCTGTATGCCCAACCAGACACCAGGATGCAGGGCACACCATACTTGTCGCAGAGGTACTTGAAAGCCTTGGCAAATCCTTCGCAGACGATGTTCTCGGAATCGAGGAATGCGGTTGCGATGTTGCGGGGTTCGTTTCCAGAGGGTATGGGGTGATCTTCATCAAAGAAGAGGTACTGAAGTCTTGCAGCAAGCTGGTTGTGAATCGATTGCACCAGGGTGTCTCTGTTGGTCTTGTCGATCTCGGAATCAATCGCATTCACCACAGTGTTAATGTTGGAGATTGTGTTATTGATTTCCGCGTTGTTATTTCCCCACTGATTTGAGATGGAGACTGTGGTCGTTATAAGCATAGTGTCTGCGTCGAAGCTGGATTGTGAACTGTGTCCATTGGAGACCCAGAACATCTCGATATGCTCGTTCTTGAATGCATCGAACGCGACGTTTTCATCATCGATGTATTGGTTGAAAAGAGAGTCTGCTTGTCCCTGGGTGGTGATTCCTGGATAAGTCGTAACTATACGGGGATTTTCGAAGGTCATTGTGCAGAATTTGTCATAAATCGCCTTCTGGGATTCCGTGAGCTGACTGTAGTAGAAGGTCTTGCCATCGACCGCGGGGTCCGCATCCGAGGAGTCGGAGGAGACCATCGCGAACGCGGCGAGGACCATCACGGCGACAGCCGTCACTGCGAGGAGCAGCCTGCGCAGATCTGCCCCCTCGCGGGTGTTGTCGTTCCTGAACATGTGCATCGGATTCCTATACTGACTTATAAAACGCGTGCAGACGCCGGGGCCGCTCGGAAGACCAGGTAACCTTTATATGTGCAGATGGATGTATCTTCCATATGGTGCAGTTCCAATACTGGTTCCGTGACGGCAGGGTCGGTCTCGTCAATGCCGATAATCCCCAGCAGGTCCTCGACAACGTCTTCGGCGAGTACAAGGCCCGTCTGAGGAACGACACGCACGTGGATCACGCGAAATGGATGAAGCACTTCCACTACTACGTCGTCGACTGGAACGACGGAAGGGTCCTCGGCGAGTTCCGCGGAAGCAGGCACCTCAACAGCCGTGGCCACTGACCCCCTTATAGACACATTATAGAAAATGTCTGTTCATACAACCCTTTATTAATGGGTACTCTATCGCGCAGTCATTAAATCCCCCTAATTAGGTGATTCAATATGGCAGACGCAAAGAAAGTTATCCGCCTTTCCTACAAGGCATACATGGCAGACGCAGACAGGCTTTACGACACCACCGACGAGGCCGCTGCAAAGGAAGCAGGAATCTACAACGAGAAGGTCAAGTACGCACCCATGTCCTACATCGTCGGATCCAAGAAGCTCTTCCCCGCACTCGACAAAGCCATCTCTGAGGCAAAAGTCGGCGAGGAGTTCACCGTCGAGATTCCCGCAGAGGAGGGAGCAGGAGCAAGGAACCCCAAGCTCATCGAGACCCACTCCGTCAAAGAGTTCTACAAGCAGCAGATCAACCCCTACCCCGGACTCACCGTCTCCCTCGGAAACAAATCCGGAACCATCATCTCCGTCGGAGCAGGCCGTGTAAAGGTCGACTTCAACAACGTTCTCGCCGGCCACGACCTCAAGTACGTCATGACCGTTGTCGAGGAGATCACCGACGACGCAGAGAAGGCAAAGGCAATCATCGAGGCAGACTTCGCAGCAGCAGACGACTTCCAGTTCGCCTTCCCCGGAGACAAGGTCGTCGTCACCCTCCCCGAGATCACCAAGTTCCACCAGG
>JAKSHU010000126.1 GCA_024399175.1 archaeon | reverse complement strand
CGAGCACGGTCGTACCGTAGGCGGAAAAATCAAGCGTGCTGACGATGGACGAGGCCGCGAGGGAGCTCGGCGTCAGCAGGGTCACGCTCTACAGACGTCTGAAGAAGATCTAAGGGAACAGACATCAACTCCAGGTAGATTTCCGCAGATGCTCCCTGGAGAACTCAAGGGTTCTCGAATCTATGATACTGAATAATGAACTCATCCGGAATCTTCTGATATACCTCTTCTTTCGAATAGATATGTTTCCAGGGAGAACCTTCCCTGTGGGTGATGTCGATCAGTTCCTCGGTTGAGAACTCGCGATATCTCTGAAGCGTCTTGTCTATGCTGAACTGTTTCTTCAGGCCATCTTCGGCAAAGATGATCCTGCTTTTTATTGACATCTCGGAACCGGAATATTCGATCTCCGACGTATCTGTAATATATTCTGAGGGGTGCTGTTTGCTGTCGGGAGAATACTTGGAGTACACACTTTTGATTACTGGGCCGTAATCGAATGCATAGATCTCGTCTTCAAATAGTCTGGTTCCCGTCTCTGAAATGAAATCCGCATATGCCAGATACGTCAGTTTTTCCAAACGGGTGTGTGTGCACCTTTGCTTGCTCAGAATATATCTTGCAACAATCTCTCCCGTGAGGTATCTTTCTTTCTGGATGAGTCTTATGAACTGGTCGATGTCCTGGATGAGTCTCACATCTTGGAAGTATGGGTCCATGGCGACGATAGAACTCCATTCTGGTGAATCTGTTGTAAGTCCGTGGGTGCTGAATAGCACCCTCTTGCCATCATATGCCTGACACACCATATCGACATATTTCGTAAATTTGGGGAGGTCGTCGACACAGTCAATGGCGATACGGGTTTTTTCCGTGTATGAGCTGCTTAGAATGATCATATGTCTGTGCATTTTCACTCCTCCTTTTCCCATTTTGAGTATTTGTATCTATGATGGCTATGCGATTTGAGGTTCGATTCTCTGTGTTTTGCTAACCAGATTTGTAATTCCCACTGGAATGTGGTGTTGTCTTCTTTGAAATATATGTGGATTGCGGTATATCCGTACCCGGAATCGTTCGGAGGAACAGACCTCTCGTTTATTTTGATTGGATATCTTTCCTCCAGATACTGTATGTTCTCTTTTTTCAACTCATTGATGTTATAAATAACCCTGATGCCGAATAGGTCGTTGAAACACTTGTTGACATTCACATCTCCGATTTTTTGGCGACGCTCCATAGAGTATTCGTTGTATTTGTCCTGAATAGAGTTCTGATTTTTGACTCTGCAGGTCAACAAGTATCCGTCTCCTTCAATGTTGAAAAGTGATTCGGGCTTATGATTCTGGTTGAGGAAAGTGGTGTAGCCATAGATGGACTCGAAGAAAGAGGGGTTGTCTCCCAAATCAGACACACGGTATTTTTTCTGATTGAACATTGGGAAGTTTTGGATTTGGGCGTGCATTCTCCATTCTGTGTTGGTGTCTTTATAAGCGGATAGGATGGATTGGATAAGGGATTCAAGATGAGCTATGGCTTTTGAATGCTCCATGAGTTCCATTTTTCCCGCCGTCACTTTAATTGATGCACTGCAGTTAGTAGGTCATCATTCGTGGGTGAACTTCACCCTGGTGTTCTTCGGGAAGTCCGCCGCCACGTGCTCGGAGTTCTTGCGGATGGTGATGCGGTTGAGTCCCGTGCATCCCTCGAAGATCCTCTGGTCGCGGTATCTCACGGTTCCGGCGATCTCCCCCGTCTCCAGCGATGTGCAGTTCCTGAACGCCCCCTTTCCGATGACCTTCACGGAGTCTGGAACATCGATCGTCCTCAGCGAGGTGCATCCCTCGAAGGTACCCTCGCCGATCCTCTCCAGGGAGGTGGGGAACTTCGCCTTCGCGATCCCCGTGCAACCCTTGAACGCGTACGCTCCCAACGACGTCACGGACAGCGGGAGGTCCAGCTCCGTGATCCCGACGCAGTCCTCGGCCGCATACTGCTCGACGGTCAGGACGGAGCGCGGGGGAGACAGCTTCCCCCTGAACGTTCCCGCGACCTGCACGATCCTGTCCTGCTTCCTGCTGTAGAGGACCCCGTCCTGGAACATGAAGCGTCCGTTCTTGTCGGATACCGTGAAGGTCTCCAGCGAGGAGCATCCTGCGAAGGCCCCGAGACCGATCTGCCCGGTCCTCTTGGAGATCTCCACGGTCCTCAGGCCCCTGCACGTGTAGAACGCCATGTTCCCCACCTCCTCCAGGTAGCCCTGGAAGACGACGGACTCCACGGCGGTGTAGGCGAACGCGTTGTCGCCTATCGACTTGAGATGTCTGGGTAATTCGATCCTCGACAGTGACGAGCAGTTGCAGAACGCGTTCCTGCCGATGGTCTCGAGTCCCGCGGGAAGGCTCACCGAGACGATGTCCCTGTTCCCCTCGAAGCATCCGTCCGCGAGGGAGACGACCTTGTACTCCTTCCTGTCGATGGTGACCGTGTCCGGGATGTCCAGGTCGTATCCCGCGGATGCCGCGGGTCTCACGAGGTTCAGGCACTGCTTCCTGGCGGGGACGATGGTGTAGACGTACTTCCCGTCGTCGAACTCCCCGTCGGTGCGGGAGATGGACCTCTCCCCGTAGTTGTAGCAGGCGGTGTGCACGTCCTTCAGGGCGGCTATGGACCTTCCGTCGACGGCGTTGACGAGCATCTTCTGCTCGTCGCGGGTCTTCGAGATGTCCGGTTCCGAGAGGATCCTCTTCACAAGCCTCCTGTCCGCCGAGCAGATGGCCACCAGCTCCTCGACGTCGGCGAAGGTGAGCGCGGTCTCGGACAGCACCTTCCTTATCTTTCCCTCGCGGGCGTGGAAGACATCCACTCCGTGTCTCTCGATGACCCCGTGCAGCATGTCTATGCGGTCCACACTGTCACCTCAGGACCTCAGGAGGTCGACCATCGCGACCTGTTCCAGCACGGCGTCCTCGACGGATGTTCCGTCGAAGAGCTCCACGCCGAGGTTCCTCGCCTTCTCCTCGGTCGCATCGCAGAGGGAGTCGTCCCTCACGGCGCCGAGTCTCTCGAGTTCCAGGTCGCCCTTCACATCGAGGACGGCGGCCACCCACTCGGTGGCACCTTCGGCAGGTTTGGACTTCTTCAGCGCACGTCCGATCTGCCTCTCGAAGGTCACGTACAACGCGATCTCGGTCAGGATGTTCCTCGCGCGGTTGGTGCCCTCGGCGAAGGCCCTGTCCGCGTGCATCACGGCGCTGATCACGTGGTTCCTGCCGCAGACGACGGAGGGGTTGAAGAGAACAACCTCCCCTCCCAGTCCGATGAAATGTGAGACGGCCTCGTCGAAGGTGAAACCTCCCCTGAGTCCGACGACCTGTACCTCTGTCACGGATGACCGCAGGGCGTCCTGCCGATATAGGTTTTGCCAGGGCGGGGGATGTCCATCGATGGGGGAGGGGACTGGACGAATGTCCGAAAACATCCATCGCGCTTATTAACGGTGTTTCGCCCCACCCCAATATTTTATTATAATGTAGGAGTTCCGAGCGACGGAGAATAATCACATGAGTGATGAATGGGTAAGAATCGCCGCACCCGCGACCACGTCCAACATCGGTGCAGGCTTCGACGTCTTCGGTCTCGCCTTCAACGAGCCCTGCGACATCATCGAGGGCAGGAAGATCGAGTCCGGAATCAGGATCACCAGCATCGAGGGCCCCGGGGCAGAGATGATCCCCTACGATCCCGAGAAGAACTCCGTCACCATCGCCCTCGCCGAGGTCCTGAAGAGGACCAACGCGGACTTCGGTGTCGAGGTGAAGATCACCAAGGGAATCAGGCCCGGAAGCGGAATGGGTTCCTCCGGAGCATCCTCTGCGGGAGGAGCATACCTCGGACACGTCCTGACCGGGGAGAAGCTCTCCCTGACCGAGGTCATCATGTGCGCCGCTGCCGCCGAGGGATACACCTCCGGCACCATGCACGCCGACAACGTGGCCCCCTGCGTACTGGGTGGATTCACCATCATCCGTTCCTACGAGCCCTTCGAGGTCCTCAGGGTGGAACCCCCGAAGAACCTCGGACTCGTGGTGGCACTCCCCGACGTGGTCGTCATGACCGCCGACTCCAGGGCAGTGCTCCCCGAGCATGTGAAGATCAAGGACCTGGTCTACCACGTGGGCCACGCCACCTCCCTCGTCTACGCCATGATGACCGGCGACCTCTCCCTCATCGGAAGGGCCGTCGGCGACGTGGTGTTCGAGCCCGCACGTGCCAAGCTCGTGCCCCACCTCAAGGAGGCCGAGAAGGCCGCGATGGCCCACGGTGCCATCGTCTCCTTCCTCGGAGGCTCCGGACCCTGCGTGATGTCCTTCTACGACAAGGACACCCACAAGGGAGACGTCATCGCCGAGGCGGTGAAGAAGGTCTACAACGAAAACGGTTTAAAATGCGACGTCTGGGTAACCGATTGCGGTGCCGGATGCAGAAGGTTATAATCATGACTGCACACAAAGTAGTTTGCTGGGAATGCGGCGCCGAGATCGAGGATCCTTACATCAATCTCTGCCCCAAGTGTAATGGACTCCTGACCGTCAAGATGGACCTCACCAAGGCCCAGGAGATGTCCCCCGCGGACCTCCGCAAGGCACCCATCGGAGTCTGGAGGTACGCCCCCTTCATGCCTGTCGACGAGAAGAACAAGGTCTCCATCCAGGAAGGAGGAACCCCTCTCTACGAGACCAAGGCCCTCGGAGAGGCCGTCGGAGTCCCCGGAGCATACGTCAAGTTCGAGGGTCTCAACCCCACCGGATCCTTCAAGGACCGTGGAATGAC
>JAKSHU010000125.1 GCA_024399175.1 archaeon | reverse complement strand
CCCTCTCATCTCTCTGTACGTGCTTCATGTTCTTCACGAACAGACCTACATCCTCGCCGTTGTCGTACCTCTTGCTCTCCTGGGCGAGGACGGTGGCGAATGCGGGATCGGTGGATGCGTACTCGTCGATCTTGTCGTTGATGAGGTCCCTCTGGGACACGTTGAAGGTGATGATTCCCACGGTCTCGTTGTTCTGCCTGGTGAGGAAGAACTCCCTGAGGATCTCCACGACCTTCTCGGCTTCGGCGACGTTCTGCCTGTTCTGCCACAGTCCGTCGACCTTGAAGACCTCAATCGGGGGTTTCTCGGGTTTGATGATGTTGGGGGAGACGTAGAGTTTTCCGCCGTAGAACGCGTAGTTGGAGAATGCGATGAGCTCCTCGAACCTGGATCTGTAGTGGAAGTTCAGGAGGATGCTGTCGTAACGTGCCCTCGCAAGATCGAGAAGGCTCTCCTCCTCGAGCGCTCCGTTCATCTCCTCGTCATCCTCGTCCTCGTCGTAGGTGACCCTTCCGGTACCGAGGCTGGAGGGCCTGAGCTGTTTGTGGTCTCCGGCGACGACGACCTTCTTCGCCCTGTAGATCGAGGGGATTCCCTTCTCCACATACATCTGGGAAGCCTCGTCGAAGATGAGCAGGTCGAAGAGACCCATCTCCATGGGGATGAAGTCGGAAACGGCCTCGGGGGTGAGGAGCCAGATGCGGATACCCTTGAACAGCTCGTAGCCGTAGCGGTCGATGAACTTGTTCAGGCTCCATTTCCTCTTGTTGTCGACGATCCTCGCGATGTCCCCGCGCCTCTTGGACTCGGTGATGTAGCGGAGGTCGTTGCTGAGCTGGCTCTCCAGGAGTTTCTTGGTCATGACACGCTTCTGCTCTATACCCTGGTCGATCTCCGCCACGATGGCATCGAAGTCGTGGAGTTCCTGGAGGATGTTCTTGTGGGTTCCGTCGAACCTCTGGAGATGGTCGTTCAGGACGAACTTGTAGATCTCGTCGTTGGTTGCCGAACAGGGGCAGTTCATGTCGTCGCTGAGGCTGAGGAGGCCTTTGCAGTAGTCCTTTTCCACGGGGGAGAGTCCGCGGTACACCGTGGACCTTGCACAGTAGACGTCGTAGTCGTCGGCGGCATCGATGTACGCCTGGGGATTGCTCTTGACGTTCTCGATGATCTTTCCGTCGTAACCCGAGAAGTATTTGTTGACGATGTTGGTGGCATCGCGGGTTATCTGTCCCTTTCCGAAGAGCTTGGCGAGGAATCCCTTGCTGTTGTACTCCCTCATCTCGTCGTCGAGACGTTCGAGGTCGGCCTTCATCTCGTTGAGCTGGTACTCGCTGAGGTCGGACTTCATGAGCTTCATCCAGGGGGTCTTCTCGTCGACCGCATAGTATTCCCTGATGTTGTTCACGAGGGATTTGTTGCTGAACTTGGAGTGGAGGTCCCTGATGTTCTGGTAGGTCGCATCGGTGACGGTGGCGGGGACCTTGGTCTTGTAGCGCCTGTAGGTCTCGTACTGGAGCTTGTCGTTGAGATCGAGCCATTTGTCCATGGAGTAGAGGCTGCATGCGGGCAGTCCGAAGTCTCCGGGTTCGTAGATCTCCTCCGCGATGTCGCTGAGCTTCCTGACGTTCCTGTCGATGCGTTCGGAGATATCGGTGAGGTCCACCCTGGTTCCGCTGGGCTGGATGCTGAGCATGGTTCCCAGCTGCTGGTAGAAGCTGTCCTTGTCGGCGGTGTCGTCGATCTGCATGCAGTACTTCGAGAGGCTTCCCAGCCTGGAGTAGACGACGTCGAGCGCGGTCTTCTTCTCGGATACCATGAGGACGGTCTTGCCTGATGCGACTGCGGCGGATATGAGTCCGGTGATGACCTGGGATTTTCCAGTTCCCGGGGGACCCTGGACGACGATCTCGTCCTGCTTGTCGACGGCGGTGAGGATGTTCTCCTGGGCGCTGTTGAGCGAGTTGATGTAGTAGAGGTTCCTCTCGGAGGCCTCCATTCCCCTCTCCTTGATCGATTCGGTGTCCAAGGGCAGGGGGAAGTCGGAGTAGAAGGCCTCCTTGTTGAGGTCCTTGACAAGGTCTGAAAGTGTGCTGTTGATCTCCTTTCCGGAGAGCAGGGTGTCGAAATCCCTCTGGATGAAGCTGGAGTAGGAGGGGTATTTTCCGATGACGATGTTGTGGAACAGATGGAGTTCCCCGGGCGAGTACTTGGGGAATTCGGATGCCTTGTACTCGGTGAATGCGGTGGGGGTCTTCCTGGACGGCATGTCGAAGACGAGTCCCTGTTCCTCGTAGAACTGTTTGAGCTCGGCGATGAAGGTCTTGTCCTGGTAGGTCTCGATGACGTTGTCGGGCAGGGGGCGGTTCTTTCCGCCGATCTTCATGGCCGCCAGGATGAACGTGTTGTTGTAGATGGCGTCCCTGGAGTCGTCCGTCCTGATCTTGATGACGGTTCCCTCCTTCTCCATGGTGACGGGGAAAAGTGCGAGGGGTGCGCGTACGGGGAAGTCCTCGTCTCCGACGAGTTTTCCCTCCACGAACGGGTAGGCGACATAGAGGTCGAAGGCACCCTTCTCCCTCTGGTCCCTGCTGACCTCCCTGATGATCTCGTTGACCTGCCTGAATATCTTCTCGTCTTCCTTGGACTTGGTGGAATCACAGACCGTGACGGCTCTCTTGTTTCCGAAGATCAGGCCGAGTACCTCGTTTCCGTGGGATGCTCCGAGGTCGAATGCGTTCTTGCGGCTGATCTTGGGCTGGTACAGGAGACGGTTGGCCTTGCTGATGTTGACAAGTTTCTTCTGGAGTTCCCTGAGCGTCTGTGCCAGGTGCCTGTCGATGGCCGAACCCTTGGCGGCGGTCACGGCATATTTCTTGGTGACTGCCAGGAACTGGTCGCCGAACTGCTCCACGAACCTGTTGCCGATACCCTCGATGGCGGTGAAGTCCTCGAGTTTCGTAGGTACCCTTTTCGCGATGATCTGCAGCGACTCGTCCGTGCACACCACGGGTTCGCGCCCGTTGGCGTAGAGGTTCTTTTTACGGAGGTCGTTACGCAGTGCTAGTAGTTCGTTGTAAAGCTCGGTCTCCAAGCTCATGATGCATCCCGTGCCGTGTAACGGCTACTATGTTTTAAGTCGTTTCGTACCGTGCGGATTAATATATGCGCGCACATCACGGAAATATGGTTTCCGTAGGCATTTCCAACGAGAAAAGACTGGTCGTGACTGAGAAAGACACAGCTTCTGCATGGGGCAGCGGAACACTTCCCGTACTCGCAACCCCCAAGATGATCCTCCTCATCGAGGAGACTGCATCCGCGGCCGTCGCCGGTGAACTTCCCGAGGGGGACACCACCGTCGGTACCCTTGTCGATGTGAAGCATGTTTCCGCATCCCCTGTCGGAACCGAGGTCGTCTGCAGGGTCGAGGTCATCGAGGTCGACCGTGCCAGGATCAGGTTCAGCGTATCCGTCACCGACAAGTTCGGCGATGTGGGAACAGGATTCCACGAGAGGTTCGTCGTCCATTCCGACAAGTTCATGTCCAGGGCCAACTCGAAACTCGAGTGAGCCTTTTTCCAAACCCCTTACTCCTTCCCGGAGTCTTTTACGATAAGCGACAGAAGCGCGATGAGCAACGATATGCCCATCACGATGAACGCCGTGGGTGCGAATCCGTTCATGAACGCTTCGCTGCTGACATTCTGGATATCAATTCCGTCCGTTGCGGAGAAAAGTGTGAAAAGCATTGCGGTAAGGGCAGTACCGACCGCTCCTCCGATGTAATAAGCCTCGTTGGTGAGTGATGATGCCATATCTCTCTCGTCACCTGCATGTTCGACGAGCCTGGATGCCATAGGTCCGCCCACGCATGCCCAGGACACACCCATCAATACAAGGGATACTGACAGGATGGCCGTGTTCATGTCGTAGGTGAATACCGCCTGCAGTCCGAATCCTGTGGCGGCGAACAGTCCTGCAAGGACGCAGATCCCCCTGCGGCCCTTCCTGTCGGAGAGCTTTGCGACAGGCATACCCAGTACCGCTGTCACGGCTGCCGAGATGAGAAGGAACAGTCCGACGGTCGCGGAGGACATCTCGAGACATATCTCCCCGTAGAACGGGAGGAGGTAGAGCATGCCCATGAAGACCATGTTGACCATCATAAGGCACAGGAATATCGAAAGGAACTGCCAGTCCCTGAACATGCTGAGGTTCAGGAGCGGTGCCGGACATTTCCTTTCAGTGCGGATGAAGAATACCAACACGATAATTCCAATGACGGCGGACACGGCCGATACGGACCTCAGGTCGGAGTAGGACAGGGTCTCTATCGCGAAGGTCACCAGCGTTATGGCGGCGAAAAGCAGGACGGTTCCGCGGACATCGAGCTTCACATTATTCCTTTCCCCGATCCCGGAGGGATGGCCTTCAGCATGAGGGGGATGGCAACAGCCCCGAGCGGGATGTTGATCAGGAATATCCAGTGCCAGGATACGAACTCGACGATGACTCCACCCAATGCGGGTCCGACCGCGAATCCCACCGAGGCACCGATGGTGACGATCGAAAGACCGAAACCGAGTTTCTCCGGAGGGAGGTGTTCTGTGCAGCACATCGGGCCGGTCGCGGCCATCATTCCTGCTCCTACGGCCTGTACCGCACGGGATAGGATCAGGACTCCGAACGAAGGTGACAATCCGCACATGAGGGAGCCTATGGTGAACAGGAGCAGACCTCCTGCCATGATCTTCCTGACCTCTCTGTCGGCCGCAATCCTGGCAAATGCAACCAGGGTTCCGGCGAGGACCATCATGTAGATGATGGATGTCC
>JAKSHU010000124.1 GCA_024399175.1 archaeon | reverse complement strand
ATTAAGTCATTCCCTAGTGCCAGTTACCCAATAACTGGCAACCTCAAGATGAAATGTGTTCATTTGGTGACCATTTCCACCGATCGTCTGTTGGATTCATCTTCTCCTGATCATAACCACCGCGATGATGAGGAACACCATTGTCACCACGAAGGTGTATGACAGGCTCATCGCGGGTGTGAAGACGAGGTCCCCCAGATGGAGGTCGAACCCCATCTCGGTGCGGAACTCCGCGATGACCGACGGTCCCGCACCTCCCATTACGTTCTGCAGGGCATCATCCGCCAGTGTCTGACGGAAGAGGGATGCCAGCTGCGTCGCGGGCAGCAGGGTGCCGACGACCTGCATCGCGGAGGGCATCGAACCCATCGGCATGTAGATTCCAGTGAGGAATCCGATGAGCACGCTCACCACGGTGAACATCCCGGAGAACGCCCCCTGACTCCTCAGAAGGGAGGTCACGGCATACATGATGACGCATCCGGACAGGGCGGAGGGCACGGTAAGTCCCACGGCGCACAGGACGTCGACGGCGTCGAGCGGACATCCCGTCGCATTGAGATACACAAGTGCCAGCACCAGGATCAGGAGGCTCATCGAGAGTCCGACGACGAAGGTGCTGAGGATGTATCCCGCGGTCATCCTCAACGGACCCATCGGGGTCACCAGGATGTCCGCATCCCTGGCGTCGGCACGGTCCGAGACGAGGGTCGACAGGGCCCCCGCGCAGGTGGTGACCGCCACGATGCCCATCAGACCGGAGAGGACCCAGACATCCACCAGATGGTCCATCCCGGGATACGATGGATAGCTGGATATCAGCATATCCCTGAGGAACAGCAGGTACAGCAGCAGGACTATGAGCGCGGCCATCAGGGAGAACACGACCGAAGCCCGGTCGCGGAAGTAGCAAAGACAGTTGCGTCTCGCGAGGGAGAGGACGGACCTCATTCCATCACCTCCCCGGTGATCTCCATGAACGCCTCGTCCAATGTGCCGGTGCGGACCTCCATCGACTCGATGTTCTCCCCGAGGGCGGTGACGATCGGCACCGCGTCGGAGGTCCTTCCGAGGAGGACCGTGAAGGTCCCCCTGTCCTCGGTGAATCCGATCCCCCTTGACTCCAGCATCCCGCGTGCGGAGTCCGGGTCCCTCGGGATGAATGTCAGTCTGTCCGAGCAGTGCCTCTCCCTCAGCTCGGTCGGGGTGCCGTGGGCGACGATCTCTCCGTGGTTGATGATGACGATGTCGTCCGCCCCCGCGGCCTCCTCCATATAGTGGGTGGTCAGAAGCACGGTGATGCCGTTCTCGCGGTTCAGTCTGTCCACGAGTTCCCAGATGTGCCGACGGGTGCGGGGGTCCAGACCGGTCGTGGGTTCATCGAGGATGAGAAGTCTGGGTCTGTGCACCAGGGCTCTCGCGATGTCCGCACGTCTGCGCTGTCCGCCGGAGAGGGTCCCGTATCTCCTGTCGGCGAACTCGGTGCAACCTGTGATGTCGATCGCGTCCCTCACGGCCTCGTCGCGTTCCTTTCTCTGAAGACCGTAGAACGCACCGCGGGTCCTGAGGTTCTCCCTCACCGTGAGGATCCTGTCGAGTTTCGGGTCCTGGAACACGATTCCGATGGTCCTTCTGGTCTCGGTGTCCTCCGGATCCCTCCCGAACACGCTGACCGTCCCGGAGTCCTTTCCCAGAAGGGAGGACAGTATCGAGATCGTGGTGGACTTCCCCGCACCGTTCGGTCCGAGGAACGCGAAGAACGAACCTTCCGGGACATCGAAGGATATGCCCTTGACCGCAGGGTGGTCACCATATGATTTCCTGAGGTCCTTCACCGATATTGCTAACACTGTCAACGGATTCACTCCCGCCTATTTACTGGTTGGTCCGTCAACGTTCAGGGTCCGAGGCAGTCGATGGGCACGGTCCAGATTCCGTCTGCATCGAGGGAAACGTATCCGTTGGAGATGAGGATCATCATGAATGACGGTGCCTGATGACCTGCCTCCACCGCCTGGTCACGGAGTCTTCTGAGGTTCTCCTTTCCTTCCTCTGCCTGTCTGCCACCCGTCTTCACCTCCACGCATCCCCATCTGCCGTCACGCAGCTGGATGACAAGGTCCGCCTCCAGATCGTTGGAGTCGTGGTAATGCAGCACCGAACCATTCAGCAGCGCGGAGTAGACGCGCAGGTCCCTGGCACACAGGGACTCCAGGAGGAATCCGAAGGTGTTCAGATCGTTCAGCAGACGCTCTCTGGAAAGACCCAGTGCTGCCACGGCCAGGGACGGGTCGACGAATTGTCTCTTGGGTGACTGCCTGATGGCGTTCTTCGAGCGAATGGACGGGGACCACGCAGGTACGTCCTCGATGACATACAGTCTTCTCAGGGCGTCGATGTAGTCCTCCAGGGTCGACTGCGAGATGCTGTTATCCCCCGAGGTGACATCCGTCATGATCGTTCTCGTGCTGGCCATCGTGGAAATGTTGCGGGAATACGAACGCATCAGGCGGTCGACGGCACCGGTGTCCTTTTTCCTCCCGTCAACCCTGAACACGTCTATGCCTATTGTGGCGTTGTAGTAGTTCTGCACGAGGTCCGGGGCATACTCCGGATCCATCCCCACTGCTCTCGGCCATCCGCCGCGCACCACCAGGTCCACCACGCCTTTCAGGTCGTGGACGGAGCAGGAGTCCGGCAGCCTCTGGGTGCCGTCGAACAGTCTGGCCAGTGACACCGTGCCGGACGAATCCCCCGATTCCTGGAGGGACATGGGGTACATCCGCAGTTCGCTTATCCTGCCCACTCCGGAATGTCTGTATCCGTCATCCTGTGGAACGGATGAACCTGTCAGGATGAAATGTCCGAACCCCTCCCTCTCGTCCACTTTCGTGCGTACGGCATCCCACAGTGCCGGGGCCATCTGCCATTCATCTATCAGCCTGGGGGTCTCACCTTCAAGGATGATCGAGGGGTTGGAGCGGGCTGTCGCGAGGGTGTTGTCCCCCTCCGCACCCTGGAGCATCACCGAGCTGCGGGAGTTCATCAGTCCCGTGGTGCTCTTGCCGCATCCCTTCGGTCCGGTCAGAAGTATCGCACCACTCGAATGAAGGCGGCGTTCCAGAACTTTGTCCACCAGCCTTGGGCGGTATCTTGAAGGATCCATGGGAGTTTATAGGAATTCTGGTATTTAATTACTGAGAATCATAGTAAAAAATTACTAGAATTCTTGCATATCATTTCGTACTCGCAGTCTTTTTCAGAGCCCATCACCCATGTTCCAGACTCTGCAGAAATGATGTGTGTGGTCAATCGCCATGGAGCCCGTGGCCGCGGACCTCGTGGACGCAGTATCAAAATATGAGAAGCTTTATGAAACAACGTATGCGTCCTGGTGGAATCATGGATTTCTCGGATTTTCCGGCTCTGTCCGAATACTATTCCGGCTCTGAGAAGAAGATCGGGATCCTGGTCGATGGTGCGAGGTACATCCTGAAGTTCCAGTCCCGGGACGAGTTCGGCTGTCCCTACAATCATGTGTCCGAACATCTGGGATCCACGATCTTCGGTATGCTCGGATTCGAGGCACAGAGCACGATGCTGGGGACGTACAGGGGAGAGAACGTCGTCGCGTGCAAGGTGTTCACCGACCAGGACAACCAGTTCGTTCCGTTCCACGATGTGGGCGACAGCAGTTTGGAGCTTGCGGGGAGGAGAGAACCTTACACCTATGACGGAATCATGGCGCTGCTCCAGCGCAACAGGAAGCTGACCGATCTCGAGGGGACCGTCGACCAGTTCTGGAACATGTACGTGGTCGATGGTCTGCTGGGCAATTTCGACAGGCACGGTTCCAACTGGGGATTCCTGAAGACGGACAACAGGTACCGCATGGCACCGGTGTTCGACAACGGATCCTGTCTGTATCCCAGGATGGCTGACGAGTCACTGATGGAGACGGTTATCGGATCGCAGGAGGAGACCGAGCAGCGCATCTTCAGGTATCCCGACTCACAGATCAGGCTGGACGGAGGTCGCAGTTCCTATCACGAGGTGATCGGGAGCATGGGCTTCGAGGAATGCAACGACGCCGTGCTGCGCATCTGTCCCCGTGTCTCCCTGGAGAGAATCGGGGAGCTGGTGGACTCCGTCAGGTGCATCTCCGACATCCACAGGAGGTTCTACAAGCACATGATACGTTCGAGATACCAGAGGATCCTGCTCGAGACCTACGAGAGGCTGTGCCGATGAGATCGCACACGACGTCGGGACTGATAGTCCTGCGCGACTCCCTCGGTATCGAGTACCGTGTCTGCAGACTGGACTACACCATGTGGGAGGATGGCTCATACGAGTACGTGTTCATTCCAGAATACGATATGCTGGAACTTCTCCCCAAGGAGTTCCAGGGGGTGCCTGGGATAGACCTCGATCTGCACAGGGAGAGGTACGTCCGCAGGGACATGGAACCCGTCTATGTGACCGAGCGCTCCCCCTCAGGCAACCGTCAGGATCTTTGGGACCTCCTGGAGGAGGCGGGCATGGACCACCTCAACCGTCTCGAATGGATGATACGCACGGGGAAGGGCTACCACGGGGACAGGTTTTTCACCGTGCGCTATTCGGAACGGGAGGGCCCGCTCGTCATTGACGGTCCCGTGACCGAGTCGGCGAGACTGTGCGGACAGATACTCTCAGCCCTCGGTGCGGGACGGGCCGTGATACTTGACGGAAGGGAGGTCACCGGCCCGGAGAGGGCGGTGCTCTGCTCGGTCCTCAGGTCCGTGCTGTCCTCCGACCGCAGATACCGGGCAGGAAGGCGTTCCGAGGATGGCGTCACTCTCGCAAGCCG
>JAKSHU010000123.1 GCA_024399175.1 archaeon | reverse complement strand
CGAGCTGGAGGATGACCTCCTTGTTGTCCATTGCCATCCTGACGACCTCGACGGACCTCTCGTCCTGGAAGACGGGTGCTCCGGAGTCGAGGATGTCGACACACATGTCCCCTCCCTTGATGGTGAGGCGCACGTCGTTGAGGTTGAACCTGGCGCCGCTGTATCCGAGGGCGCACATGACACGTCCGTAGTTGGGGTCGGATCCGAAGATCGCGGACTTGCAGAGGGGAGAGTTGATGATGGCCCTGACAGCCTTCTTGGCGTCCTCCTTGCTCTCGGCTCCCTTGACCTCGACGGTGATGAGCTTGGTTGCTCCCTCTCCGTCCATGGCGATGGTCCTCGCGATGGTGGTGAGGACGACGCGTAGCGCGTCGTAGAAGAGGGGATCCTCGTCCGCGGGCTTTCCTCCGGCGAGTCCGTTGGCCATCATGATGCAGGTGTCGTTGGTGGACTGGTCACCGTCGACAGACACCATGTTCATGCTGTCGCTGAGGACCTCCTGGAACCTGGAGTAGAACGCGGGGGTGAGCACCGCGTCGGTGGTGATCATGGACAGGGTGGTTCCGTGGAGGGCCTTGAGGTGGGGGGAGATCATTCCGCTTCCCTTGGCAATCATGGAGATGTGGACCAGGGTTCCGTCCTCGAGGCGCACGCGGACCGAGCACTCCTTCTTCCTGGTGTCGGTGGTCATGATGGCCTCGGTGATGCTGGCGTCGGCGTCCCTTCCGACAGAGAGGGACTTGCATGCCTTGCTGATTCCGAACTTGATCTTCTGCATGTCCATGAAACGTCCGATGAGTCCGGTGGACATGACCCCGACCTGCTTCTGCTCGAGGTTGAGCTCGGCGGCGACGGACTTCTGCATGGTCTCCGCATCCTCGTATCCGCGGCGTCCGGTGAGCGCGTTGGCGTTACCGCTGTTGATGATGACCGCGGAGAGCTTCTCCGATGCGTCGTTGATCATGAGCTGCACGGGTGCGGCCTTGACGTTGTTGGAGGTGAACGCCATGAACGCGGTCGCGGGGACCTCCGAGTACAGAAGTCCCATGTCGAGCGAGCGGTACTTCACACCAGAGTGGACGCCGGTCGCCTTGAATCCCTGAGGAGTTGTGATTCCTCCTTCGATTATCTCTACCATATCTTTTCACACTCCCAGACCGGGGAAGTCGAGACCGGCGGCCTCGTCAAGACCCAGCATCAGGTTCATGTTCTGGACAGCCTGTCCGGAGGCACCCTTGACGAGATTGTCAAGGACCCCGAACGCGACGATCCTGTCTCCCATCGCCTTCGATCCGACCTGCGCGTGGTTGGATCCCACGACGTCGCGGATGGACGGGCTGGCGACGTAATCCACGAAGCGCTCCGCTCCGTACTGTTTCTCGTAGACCTCGTCGATCTCCTCCTGCGTGACCTCCCTCTTGCAGCGGAAGTAGCAGGACGAGATGATTCCCCTCACGATGGGGATGAGGTGGGGAACGAACATAACGTCGGGGACTGTTCCGGAGAACATGCCGACCGCCATGTCGATCTCTGGCTGGTGCCTGTGGTTGCAGACACTGTAGGGTATGACGGACTCTCCGCAGGTGGGGTGGTGAAGACGCTCGGAGGGCTTCATTCCCGCTCCGGAGGTTCCGCTCTTTCCGTCGATGAACACGTCGGGGTGCACAAGGCCGGATTTCATGAGAGGTGCTATCGCGAGGATCGCGGACGTGGCGTAGCAGCCGGGGTTGGCCACGAGGCCGGCCCCCCTGATCCTGTCACGGAACAGCTCGGGAAGTCCGAACACGGACTCTCCGAGACCCTCCACGTCGGTCATGGGGGTGCCGTACCACTTCTCGTACACGGCGGGATCGTGGAGACGGTAGTCACCGGACAGGTCGATGCACTTGATCCCCTGCTCCCTGAGGGCGGGGACCTCGTTCATGGCGACTCCGCGGGGGGTCGCGACCATGACGAAGTCCAGGTCCTTCGTGTCGGAGATCTTCTCGGTGAACTCGATGTCGGTGTATCCCTTGAGGAAGGTGTTGATCTTGGTCACCTTGGTCCCCGCGTTGGCGCGGGAGGTCAGGGCGGCAAGCTCGACATCGGGATGCCTGCAAAGGATGCGGGAGAGCTCGCTGCCTGTGTAGCCGGTTCCCCCGATGATTCCTACTCTGTAAGTCACGATTATTACCTCTATTGAATAAGAAAGGTGGAAGACGTGGGGATTAAAAAGATATTGTCTGATTTCAGACACATTATGTCGGGTCCGTCACAACGGCTACACACTGACCCGTCCTGGAGCAAGGAAGTCAGGAGATGGGGCACATAGGGCCCCTTACACGCAGTTATATACTCCCGGACAGATGGATTCTCCCATGGACAACAACACCAGCACTGGAAAGGGCAGGATCGCCATGGCCATCGTCGCACTGGTGGTCTGCGTCATCGCGGTGTCGGCGTCGGCGGTCACCGTCCTCACCTCCGAGGAGCAGGGACAGACCACGTTCTCCCTCAGGCAGTGCACCGCGAGCGGACTGTACTACCTCGACATGACCGGGGACGACCACTTCGCCGAGTACAAGGACGTCGGCTCATCCGACATGGCATCCTTCAGACAGTTCCTGCAGGACAAGGTCACCTGTGGAGAGAAGCCCCGCGGACCAATCTTCGGCAACTGCTCCGTCTTCATGACCGAGGACTCCGTCGACGGAGGCTATCTGGTCGGCAGGAACTTCGACTACAACTATCCCAACACCTGCGTCGTCTTCAACAGCGGAGAGGGCATCTATTCCTCCGTCTCCACCGTGGACCTCGCGATGTTCTGCGACGTGGACGAGTCATTCATGAACATGACCCAGGACACGAGACTCAACGCCGTCACCTACCTCCCGCTCGACGGGATCAACGAGAAGGGTGTCTTCATCGCCATCAACTCCGTCAACAACGGAAAGGCGTTCCAGCAGACCAGGGAGGGACACGTAGGCATGTTCGTCACCACCGCCCTCAGGCTGGCACTCGACTATGCCGACTCCGCGGAGAAGGCCGTCGAGTTGATCTCCGACCTGAACCTGTTCTCCCCCAAGGACTTCCACATCTTCACCTGCGACAACAGCGGAAAGGGATACACGATCGAGGTCGTCGGGGACACCACCTACGTCACCGAGACCGACCTGCTGACCAACCACTACCTGACCCCCGCAGGTGCGGACACCCCCGTCAGTGAGAGCAGCAGGTTCCGCTTCGGCACCCTGCAGGCGGCAATGGACGAGAACCCCACCATGGACAAGACCCAGGTGAGGGATGCACTCGCATCCGTCAAGCAGGAGAACCCCGACAAGGTGCACTACACCCGCTGGTCCGTGGTGTACGACCTGGAGGATCTCACGGCCACTATCTTCCTCAGGAAGAACGGGGAGATGAACTACGAGCACGGCGACAGCTACGACATACACGACGTCACCTGCTGAAACCCAGGGGGCCACCAGGCCCCCGATGATTTTTCCGGACCGACTCAGTCGGTCTTCCTGTCATCGTCGAGATTCATTCCAGCCACGCCGGCGAAGATGAGCGCGATGAAGAAGTACGCCCAGATCCCGAGGGACTCGCCGAAGAACAGGATGTCCGCGCAGGCGGTTCCCGCGACACCGAGTCCGATCCACACGGCGTAGCTCGCGCCGATGGGCAGATTATGTTTCAGACCGAAGTTGAGGAGCAGGGTGGCGAGGATGCTGAAGAACAGCGACAGGACCGTGTAGACCATGTCGTTCATCCCGCCGGACAACTTGGCGAGACAGGGCCACAGCGCCTCGATGAATCCCCCCAGGAGGACCCAGAGCCAGCCTCTGTTGAACATCTCAGGCGCCTCCCACGAACTGCAGTCCGACGACGCCCATCAGGATCATCACTATGAACATCACCTTGCGACGACTTATCGGGTCCTTGTACACCACGTATCCGGTCAGGGACGCCATGACGGTTCCGATACTGACCCAAACTGAGAATGCCACGCTGACCGGGACGCCTCCGTCGGTCGCCCATGACAGAAGCACGGGATCGAAGACCATGAAGAAGAGGACAGGGAGTCCCCAGAGAAGGTTCTTCGAGGCGTTGTATCTCTTCAGGGACATTATCCACAGGGGTTCGGTCAGTCCCGCGAGGACGACCCACAGCACGGCAGCTTCCATTGCTCCCGGCATGCGGAGGTCGCATATATGTCCGACCCCGCCGGACCGGCTCAGACCTTCACGCCGACGTATGCCCCGAACCCGTCGCCGGGCTTCACGAAGCACCCGGCCTCGATCCCCGCCCCGCGGAGAAGTGCCAGCAGCTCGGTGTCGAGGACGATGTTCATCCCCCTGTCCGCCAGCGGCTTGTAGGTCAGGATGTTGCGCTCCTCCACATGGAGGCCCGAAGTGAGCAGCAGGACGGCACCCGGCCTCATGACGCGGGCGACCTCCCCGAAGCAATGTTCCAGACCGGGCCAGAAGAAATGGCTGGCGTTGGAGACGACAAGGTCGAACGAGCCGTCATCGTAGGGCATCTCGGCCACGTTGCCGAGCCTGAGGTCGAGCCTTCCGCCCTCGATGAACTCCGCGTTGTATCCCCGGGAGTACTCCACGCATGTCTCGGAGATGTCCAGGGCGCAGCCGGTGCATCCCGGGTACCTCTCGAGGATGTGCCGGGTGAACACCCCTCCGCCGCATCCGATGTCCAGGATCCTGCGGGGATCGATGTCGGGAAGATGCTCCAGACCCCATTCGATCTGGGCGTGGTGCTCCTCGTTCATCCCCTCTATGGTCTTCCACCCCACGGTGCCGTCCGGCTTTCCGCACTGGGTGACGCTCTCCCTCTCCATGTCGGGGACATATTCTGCCATGGTGCCCCGATGTCCCTCGGACTATATATCTGACTTCACGAAGGAGGGCACGTCGTCAGGATTGGACTGTCCGAGAACGGACACTGCACGCGCGTGCGTGTTTGGGTATACTTATAATGGGGAAACGTTTGCGGAGACCCACGGCAAACAGCACTTCTGCTAACCACGGCAAGCGCGACAAGGTCGTCCTTGCATACTCCGGTGGACTCGAC
>JAKSHU010000122.1 GCA_024399175.1 archaeon | reverse complement strand
TGGTCACGAGGCCCCTGCTTATGAGCTCGCTCACCACCATCGATATGCGGGACTGGTCATACGGGAGATGCTCCTTCAGATCCTTCTGGGACATCCCGTCCTCCTTCTCGATGGCGAAGAGGAACACGACGTGGTGCGACCTCAGCCCCTCCTTCTCCAGATACGGTTCGGAGAGGTACCTGATGCATTTCCTCATCTTGTCCGAGAAGACCTCGAACTCCTCGAAAACATCTGTGTCCCTGGTGAACGGCATTTCCTTCCATCGCGGTATCGGCGCGGCTGTATTAATCATTTAGTTTAGTTTAGAACTAAACTATTAATATCGTGGACCCGATTTGTTCTATGGATGGGATGGAGTAGGAGGACAGTAAATGAGCGAATACGACACTTTCATCAGCGAGCAGACCGAGAAATGCCGTCAGGGCAGCACTTTTAAGCCCGAACTCTACGCCCACTACGATGTCAAGAAGGGACTCAGGGACCAGGACGGCAAAGGGGTCGTCGCCGGACTCACGAACATCTCCCGCGTCACCGGTTTCCACAATGTCGACGGGGATCTGATTCCCTGCGAGGGTTCCCTGCAGTACCGCGGATACGACATCCGGGACCTGATCGATTCCCAGGGCGAGGATCTGGGTCTCTTCGAGAAATGCACCTACCTGCTTCTCTTCAACGAGCTCCCCGATGCCGAGCAGCTGACCTCTTTCCGCAGGCACCTCAATTCCAATCTCGCATTGCCGGTCAACTTCGTCAAGGACGTTATCATGCGCGAGAACGGCACCGACGTGATGAACACCATCGCCCGCGGAGTCCTCAACCTGGCACTTCACGAGGAGAACCTCTCGGACATGTGTCCCGAGAACGCCCTCCGCAACTCACTCAACCTCATCGCCAGCATGCCCGCGCTCGCCGCCTACGGTCATCAGGCATATGCTCACTTCAGCAAGGGGGAGGGATTCTACATCCTCCACCCCGATCCCGAGCTCACGATCGCCGAGAACATCCTCCGCATGCTTCATCCTCAGGGTCATTACTCCAGGTTCGAGGCCCTCGTACTCGACCGTCTTCTCGTCCTCCATATGGAGCACGGCGGCGGAAACAACTCCGCATTCACCGCCAGGGTCGTCTCCTCGGCTGGTTCCGACACCTACTCCGTCATCGTCGCCGCACTGATGTCACTCAAGGGTCCCAAGCACGGCGGTGCCAACCTCAAGGTGTCCCAGATGACCCGCGACATCAGGGAGAACGTGGCCAACATAGATGACAGATCCGAGATGGAGGCCTATCTTTCACGCATCATCGACAGGGAGGTCTTCGACAGGAAGGGCCTGATCTACGGAATGGGTCATGCTGTGTACACCAGGTCCGATCCCCGTGCACAGGTCATGCGCTCACTTGTCGACAGGCTCGCCGTGGAGAAGGGACGCGAGAAGGAGCTCGAGATGTACCATCTGATCGAGGAGCTCGCCCCCGAGGTCACCCGCAGGAGGCACAAGGTCGCAGACATGTGCGCCAATGTCGATCTCTACAGCGGTTTCGCCTACGAACTTCTCGGAATCCCCGATGACCTCTACACCCCGATGTTCGCAGTCGCCAGGACCGTGGGATGGTGCTCCCACCATCTTGAGGAGATCCTCTCATCTAACAGGATCATCCGTCCCGCGTATGTCAGCACGGTGCAGGCCAGGGAACTCTGACCTCACACCTTTATACGACCCGGTCAATCCAGTCGGGATATCAATGATCATCGAATACTGGTCCGATTTCGCCTGCCCGTTCTGCTACATCGCCGTCACCAGGATGAAGAGGGCTCTGAAGGAGCTGGAGATCGAGGACGAGTCGAAGATCATCTTCAAGGCGTTCCGTCTCAACCCCAACGCCAAGAAGGTGCCCACCCACACCATCGTGGAGAGCTTCTCCCGTCACTACTACATGACGATGGAGCAGGCGGCCGCCAGGGTCGAGGGCATCTGTGCGATGGCAAGGGCCGACGGACTCGTCTTCAACTACGCCACCGCGAGGAACTCCAACACCACCGACGCCCTCAGACTCGCCAAGCTGGCACAGTCCAAGGGCAACGACTTCGGCAACAACTTCATCGAGAAGGGATACATCGCCTACTTCGCCGACAACCTCGTTCTCGCCGACCACGACGTCCTCAGGGGAATCGCAGCGGATGCGGGTCTCGATGCAGCCGAGGTGGATGACGTCCTCAACAGCGACAGATATCTCGCAGAGGTCCTCGCCGAGGAACGCGAGGCACACGCACTCGGAATCAGTGCAGTCCCCTTCTTTGCCATCAACGGAAAATACGGCATCCCCGGAGCGATCGAGGTCCGCGAGATGAAGAGGATCCTGATGAGAGCCTTCAACGAGGAGGAAGAGGAGTCCAAGGTGTCCGGAATGGTCTGCGGTCCCGACGGATGTCATCCTGCCGGAAGACAGTGAACATCAATCCCGATCCAATCACGGGCGGTCGCACGATCGTCCGTGAATCCTTCTCCTGGCACATTCTGATTCAAAATTTTGGAGAGCCCCCGACGGGCCAATGTCGGGGGGAAAGACGTTTGACTAATGGCGTCAGACGCGACGTTTAGTGTGATTTCTGTGCCTTTGCGGCGGGGACGATTCCGGACTCGATGATCTCGCCGGAAACGGTATCGTCCTCGAGGTGCTCGGAGATGTCCCAGCGTATGAGGTTCCTGGCATCCTCGACGGCGGTGTCGACGGCCTTGATGACGACGTCGTTGATGACGTTCATGGCCTCGTCGAGGGATTTCACGTCGGGCACGGTGAGGGCCTTGTCGTTCTCGACCCTGATTATGTCCTGACAGACCGCGTGCAGTGCCCTGTATCCCTCTGCCGCCTTGATGTTCCTGTTCTCGAAGGAGAACGGCATGATGGTGATTGCGCCGATCTTGACGTTCGCACGGTCGCAGAGTTCGGCAACGACGGAGGCTGCACCGGAACCGGTTCCTCCTCCCATTCCCGCGACGATGAATGCGTAGTCATATTTCTTCACAGCACTGGTGATCTCCAGATCGTGGATCTGTGCGCACTTCTTTCCCAGTGCGGGGTCGCCGTGGGTTCCCATTCCCTTGGTGACCTCCTTGCAGATGTACAGACGGGTGTCGGCCGCGGTGGCCTCGAGCGCCTTCCTGTCGGTGTTGATGGCGATCACGCCGACGCGGCTCATCTTGCCGTAGAGCCTGGAAGCTATCCTACATCCTGCTCCTCCGACACCGATGACGGCAATGCGTGCGTCACCGGAAACCGCTATGTCATTCTCGACAGTGTTCATCTCTACATCTCCTTTCTTTGTCTGACAGTCGGAGTTCTGCTTTCGCATCCCTCATCCCTTCTGACGTGGCTGGTCTGTTCTCACAAGTCGCGGAAGGACTGCTGTGCAGCCTTGAACGAACGGGCCTTGGAGTCTTCGAGAGCGTCCCTGGGGATGATGTCGGCGTTGACGAGCTGGCGGATGTAATCTTCCGCGCTGTATGCCGTTCCATCCCTGGACATGTTCTCCAAGGTCTGCAGGACCACCGGGCTGAGGTGGACGAGAATCGCGTTCTCGTCGACGATCTCTCCGGGTGTCCTGTTGTTCGCGATGTAACCGCGAATTGCGTCACGAATGAAGTCGGAACGGTTCTCGATCCCGTTGTCACTCATGAAATCCTCCATGAGCTGGATGTCCTCGTTGGACACCCTTATCGTGATCTTTGTTCCGTCATCGACCATATTCGTCAACCTTCTGCAATAGTTGGATCCCACCCCTTCTGTTGCAATAAGGTGATTGCCTTACGTAGTATATATACTTGTCTTACGAGCCGTCGGACAATGTCGGACACACGATTTCCGGATTCTTCCGGATTCGTGCCCTTCAACGTCTCTGACTCCGAAAATCACGGAGTTTCTCCGAACTGCGGTCGGATCAACGTGCACCTGCCCCATCACCAAATCACTATAAAATCTGTTTTATGGTCTGTCAGACCACTTGTCCTCCGTCCGGTCCGACACGATGTCAGTCACGATGTCGGGACGTCCCCGGACAACACTTTAAACCGTGCCGACGATACCTTTCCCGATGGCACTGATTGAATCCACCTGTCCGCACTGCAAGGAGAAGATCACCGTGGACGACGAGCGTGAGAGGCTGTTCTGCATGTACTGCGGGGCATCGTTCTCCCTCGAGGAGCTCACCGAGGTCCACGGAAGGATGGTCCTGCAGAAGGAGCTCGAGAGGGATTCCGCTGAGATCGACCCGCGTGCCATAACCCTCACCGCCGCCGACACCAACCTCCGTGCCTCGGTCTACTCCGACGGGAAGGTCATCGCAAAAATCCGCAAGGGCGAGACCGTGATTGTCGACATCACCCCCGGCGTCCACGTCTTCCACGTGCGTGCCGGACTCGAGGGAAGCAGGAGGTCGGAGATAGACGTGCACGAGGGAGACAGGCTCCAGGTGCTCTATCACGGCCTGAAGGGCTTCGAGGTCGTCAGACTCTGACACGTGAGACTGCGTTGGTCCAGAAGAGGTCCCCCCTGAAATCCTTCTCTTCCCACAGCTCGATGATCTCGAATCCGGCATCCTCCAGCAGGCGCCCCAGTCTCCGGACGTCCAGATCGAGGTAGTGCCTCCCTTCGCGCTCCCCCTCGAAGTCCCCCTTCTTGAAGCAGCAGAAGAACACGCCACCCTTTTTCAGCGATCTGCGCACGCGTCCGAGAACGTCGGGCAGCTCGTCGGACGGGCAGTGCAGCAGGGAGCAGCATGCCCACACGCCGTCGAACTCGTCCGTGCGGTCGAGGTCCTGGTACCTCCTCTTCTCCGCCCGGATCCCCGTGTTGCGCTCGGTCATCCTGCACATACCCTCGGAGGCGTCCATCGCTGTTACCCTGTATCCCATTCTGGAGAACGCGAGCGAGTCCCTTCCGGATCCGCATCCCAGGTCCAGGACGGAGGCTCCCTCGGGCAGGTGTCTGACCAGGTGGGAGCGCAGCTCCGACAGGTCCGCTCCGAACGTCTTCTTCGAGTATGCCTCCGAATTCCCGTCGTAGAATCCCACCGTGGTGTCCATGGCGACAACAGCGTGACTCAACATTATAATATATCGTTTCATTCGCGCGTGTATTATAGGTGACCACATGGCACGCGACTACGCCGAGATGGAAGCAAAATGGCAGAAAGCCTGGATCGACAAGAAGCTGAACGAATCAGAGAGGAAGGATGGCAAACCCAAGTTCATGATCATCTTCGCCTACCCCGGAATCACCGGATACC
>JAKSHU010000121.1 GCA_024399175.1 archaeon | reverse complement strand
GGTCGAAACCAGCGGTTTTCGAGACCGCCGCCTTACCGGGCTGGGCCATCTCGGCGTTGGAATTCCCAAATCGCTACGCGTATAAAAAATACCGCATCTCTGCACGAGGTCCCAGCGGGTTAGAGGTCATGACCATGGCACCTAGTATTATAGGCGGAGTGCGATGACGGGTCATGGCAGACACAGTGTCCGAGATCAAGGATGCTAAATTGGCAGCTCTCAAGATGGCTGCACTCACGACGGACATCAAGAACGCGGCTCTTCTGGCAATGGCGGATGCCATCGACAGGAACCGTGACACCATACTTGCGGCCAACGCCGAGGACGTGGAGGAGTTCAAGAACTCCATCGCTCCCGAGCTTCTCAAGAGGCTGAGGCTGAACGAGGACAAGGTGCAGGACATGATCAACAGCATCATGGACGTCGCCCGTATCGAGGATCCCGTCGGCGAGACTATGTCTGCAATTAAGCTCGACGATGGTTTGGACCTGTATCAGATCAGGTGCCCCATCGGACTCATCGGGGTGATCTTCGAGGCACGCCCCGAGGTCATACCCCAGATCATGTCTCTCTGCCTCAAGAGCGGCAATGCCATCGCATTCAAGGGTGGTTCCGAGGCGAGACGTTCCAACAGGGTCCTGTTTGACATCCTTCGCGAGTCCGCCGCCTCCGCAGGAGTTCCCGCCGAGGCATTCGTGCTCATGGAGACTCGTGAGGACATCGCGGAGATCCTGAAGCTGGACGAGTACATCGATCTCCTTATCCCTCGTGGTTCGTATGGATTCGTCAGGTACGTCCAGACGAACACGAACATCCCGGTCCTCGGTCATTCCGCAGGAATCTGCCATATCTATGTGGATTCCGAGGCAGATCTCCAGAAGGCATTCCAGGTGGTCCTGGACTCCAAGATCCAGTACCCTGCCGCGTGCAACTCCGCGGAGAAGCTTCTTGTCAACGAGAGGATCGCCAGCTACTTCCTGCCACGTATGGCGGACCTCTTCATCGCGAACGGTGTGGAGATGAGGATCGAGAAGGGTCTGGAGAGATACCTGGTCGGATTCGACTGCCCCGTGGCAACGGAGGAGGACTGGTCCGCCGAGTACGATGACCTTGTCATAGCTGTCAAGACCGTCAGGGATGTGGATGAGGCCATATCCTTCATCAATTCCCACGGTTCCCACCATACTGATGCCATAATCACGGAAGACCTGGAGAAGCAGATGAGATTCGTCAAGAACATCGATTCAGCGGACGTGTTCATCAATGCCTCCACCCGTTTCGCGGATGGATTCCGTTTCGGAAAGGGTGCTGAGGTCGGAATATCCACCAACAAGATCCATGCCCGCGGACCCATGGGTATGGAGGGTCTGATGATCTACAAATACGGCCTCGTCGGAAATGGTCACGTCGTCAAGGACTATGCAGGAAAGGATGCGAAGCCCTACAAGCATCAGAGGTTCGACGGAAGGTACGGTGAGTGAGATGGCAACCAGGGACGAGATTCTGGGAAATGTCGACCGTGTGGTCATAAAGGTGGGAACATCCTCCATCACGATGGGTGGAAGCACCCCTTCGGCCTCGTTCATGGATGATGTGGCCGAACAGGTCGCATATCTCAAGAACCAGGGGAAGGAGGTCCTCATCGTCTCGTCCGGTGCAGTGGGTATAGGTCTCAAGGCGATGAATGCCAAACCGAAGCCCAACGAGATCCCCATCAAGCAGGCCGCGGCATCCGTCGGTCAGGGAATCCTGATGCAGAAATGGAACGAGAGCGTCCAGAAGGTGGGACTCAACGTCGCACAGATCCTCATCTCCATGGATGACTACTCTAACAGGGACACGGTTCTCAATCTCAACAACACCATCTCCACTCTTCTGAAATATGGTGTGGTGCCGATCTTCAACGAGAACGACGCCATATGCATCAAGGAGATTGGAGCCGCGTTCGGAGACAACGACACCCTCTCCGCAGTCATCGCCAGCAGGGCGGATGCAGATCTTCTGGTGATCCTCTCGGATGTCTCAGGTCTTTACACTGCGAATCCCTCTGTGGATCCCGAAGCGACTCTCATCGACACCGTGGAGAGGATAACTCCCGAGATCCTGGAGATCGCCGGGGGCCCTGGAACCAAGCTGGGTACCGGTGGAATGAAGACCAAGATCAAGGCCGCTAAGATATGTCAGGATGCAGGCTGTATGATGATCATCGCCTCCAGTTCGGAGAAGGACATCGTCAGGCGCACGGTGTGCGGAGACAATGTGGGTACCATATTCCTCACTGATTCCGCCATAACCAAGAAGAGGCGCTGGATGAAGTCCGTGAACCCCCATGGGAAGATTGTCGTGGACGAGGGTGCGATGAAGGCTCTGCTGGCACACAGGTCCCTGCTCCCCGTCGGTGTCAAGTTTGCCGAGGGCACGTTCGATGCCGGTGCGATCGTGGACATCGAGTGTGCTGGCACGATCATCGCCAGAGGATGCACCGATTACGGATCCGAGGACATCAACCGTGTCCGCGGAATGCGCTCCGATGTCGCGAAGACCGTGCTCGGTGCCAAGATGAAGTACAAGGATGTCATCAGAAGTGAGAACATCGCACTGATGCCATGAGCTGATCAGAACCATCGATCAAAATTGGGTTCGTTCGAGCATCTCTTATGGAGTTGCCGAACCGCACGAAAAGCATTGATAAATCGCAGTCTTGATCGATCCGGCAAATCTGTTTGCTTGAATCAAGACAATAGATACATAAACAACCGAAGTTGAAAGGTGTGTGGATTTAAAAGGTGGTGGGCCCGGCCAGATTTGAACTGGCGACCTTCACAATGTCAATGTGACGTCATAACCCCTAGACCACGAGCCCAGTATACCTCTGTAATCACTTGTCATATATAAAATATGGGGTAGGTCCAGGATGGGTCTGCTCAACCTTATTATACCGAATGGATGATTTTGAGGCAATGATAACGCTCGGTATTGAAGGCACGGCACATACGTTGGGGGTGGGCATCGTCGATTCGGATGCCAATGTCCTTGCAAACGTTATCGACATGTACCGTCCTCCCCAGGGCGGACTGCATCCCCGTGAGGCTGCGAACCACCATGCCGACGTCGTGGCCGGAGACATCGTGAAGGCGGTGGAGGATTCGGGGATCTCGTTGAAGGAGATCGACCTCGTGTCGTTCTCGATGGGTCCGGGACTCGGCCCCTGTCTGAGGGTGGCAGGAACGGCCGCAAGGTCCCTGTCATATGCGCTCGGAGTCCCCATAATCGGAGTGAACCACTGCATCGCGCACATAGAGATCGGAAATGCCCTCACCGGATGCACCGATCCCTGTCTGCTCTACGCCTCCGGTGGAAACACCCAGGTCATCGCATATTCGGACCAGAGATACCGCATCTTCGGAGAGACCCAGGACGTCGGGGTCGGCAACATGCTCGACAAGCTCGGACGTGACCTCGGTCTTGGATTCTACGCGGGACCCACGATCGAGAAACTGGCACTGGACGGTGACAAGCTGCTTGACCTCCCCTATTCCGTCAAGGGGATGGACATCTCGTTCTCGGGGATTCTAACTGCCGCCGTGGCCTACAAGGACAAGGGTTGCCGTCTCGAGGACATATGCTATTCTGTCCAGGAGACCGTCTTCTCCATGCTCACCGAGGTCACTGAGAGGGCCATGGCCCACATAGGGAAGACTGAGGTTCTCCTGGGAGGCGGAGTGGCCCAGAACAGCCGTCTGAGGGAGATGGTTGACGCAATGGCCCGCGAGAGGGGCGGAAGAAGCTTTGTGCCAGACAGACAGTTCTGCAGGGACAACGGGGCGATGATCGCGTGGCTTGGCAACCTGATGTACTCCTCCGGGGTCAAGATGGAGATTGATGACACCGAGGTCAGACAGAGGTTCAGGACCGACGAGGTGCCTGTGACCTGGCGTGACTGATCATTCCGCGTTGGATGCCAGCTGTTCTCCGACAAGCCTGTTGACAAGTGCGAGGAACTCCTCGCGTCTGCTGCTGAGGAACGAACCTCCGGCAGCCTCCGGATGACCTCCTCCTTCTCCGCCCATCTCTGCACATGCCTGCTTGAAAACGGTGGACATGTTGACTCCTTTCGCAGACAGTGACTTCATGAGTCTCGAGGAGACCTTGGCGACCTCGTCGGAGCAGTTCATTCCGATCACGACCTTGTCAGCGGAGCTGAGATTGCTCTTGACGATGGAGGTTATCATTCCTGTGAATCCCGTGTTGGAGCAGTCCATCCACCTGATGTATTCCATCTCGTGGATCTTCTTCTCATCGACGAGGGATTTGACAGCTTCGACGACCTTTCTCCTGGATTCCGAATCGAGGCGCTTGGCCTCATCCAACGCCTTCGGGTCTCCAAGGGCGATGGCAAGTCCTGCACCCTCCTTCTCGTTGTGTCCGCAGGCGTTTATGACGGAGGACAGTGACTCTGCGTCGGTGCCCCATTGCGGCAGGTAGTATCTGGTCCTCGTGCACTCCTCCATCGCCTCCCTGGAGATTCCCTGGCGGATGAGCTTCAGGGCGATGAGCGAGGACAGTCTGAGAGATTCCTCGTCCGTCAGGTCGGCGGAGTTCAGGTTTCCGTCGATGCGGGCCTCCTTCAGAAGCTCCGCGGTGCTGTCAGGCTCCGCACTGACTCCGACGATGTAAGGATCCGTCGAGATGAAGAGTTCCGATGAGAGATTTCCCACCGGGATGAAGGATCCGGGCATCGTCCTGACGAAACCTCTCTTCACGGCTCCGTCCAGTATGAACTTGTTGAGTTCTTTCATTCCTTCCGTGTGCTGTCTGTCTCCTGCGATGCCCGTGATGGCGAGCGCGGAGAGGTCCCAGTTGTTTTCGTTGAGGGTGATTGCGAGAAGGAACGCCATGGTGGCGCCGCACCCGTTCTTGGAACCGTTGATTCCATACAGGTGGGGATTCGCATAGCATATCCTCTCGGCCTGATCGCCGAGCGTGTGGTGGTCCAGGACGATGACATCACAGGACATGGCGTCGAAGCGTTTGATGTATGATGCCCCGAGATCCGTAACCACGGTGCATTCACTGTCCGTGGACTCTATGACCTGCATGTATGCCTCGGACAGCGTGGGGAAACAGGTGATGCTGAATTCCTTGTTCTCACGCAGAAGTGCCTTGGCCACGATGGCGGCAGCAGTTATGCCGCCAGCGTCACACTGCAAGAAGAAGTTGAGAAAATCATGGCTGCGGATCAACGCCGCAGCCGACGAAAGATCGGAAAGAAAATTAGAACGGACG
>JAKSHU010000120.1 GCA_024399175.1 archaeon | reverse complement strand
GGGAGATCGACGAGTACCGCAGACTGAGCAGGGAATTCTCCGAATCGAAAGGAACCCCCAGGGAAGCAAAGGCAAGATCCAAGCTGGTGCACAGATATGAAAGGACACAGAATCTCAAGACGGAACTGAGGAACAGCATCGTGAACAAGGCTGTCATGGAACATGATGTCGTGGTAATAGAGGACCTCTCGCTCGGACACATGAGGGCGAGGGCTAAAGGAAAGACCATGATCCAATCATATAATGACGCATCTTTGGGAAGCATCATCGACGGACTGTGCAGGAAGTCGCATAAAACTCAGTGCAGCGTGGTGAAGGTGGACCCCAAGAACACGTCCCAGCTCTGTTCCGAATGCGGTGCGATGGTCAGGAAGAAACTGACGGTAAGGGTGCACAGATGTCCTAACTGCGGTTTCACCGCGGACAGGGACTACAATGCATCAAGGAACATACGCGACAGGGGGTTGGCCGGCAACCCTTCCTCTGCGATAAAGAGGAGAATCACCGAACCCGTCATCCTCGCATGAAATGGCGATGATGATGGGCGACGTACCAACACACCGTGAGGTGTGGTTTGCCTATCAGGCGAACTCAGGTTATGTCCCAGCATCTCCTGCACTGCACCGCGTTGCGGATGATGTGCTCAGTTGTCGTCATAGTTGCTGAGGCTGATGTAGGCGAGGAAGTCGCTGAGTTTCATGCCGTCGTTCCATCTCATGATGAAGTTGCCGTTCTTGCTCATGTCGAGCTTGGGGATCTTCTGCTTGAGAAGTGCCGCGCGTCCCTTCAGGCTGCATTCGGACGGGATGGTGAAGATCCTCCACGGGTCTCCCTTCACTCCCTTGAGCCTGTACGCGTAGATGGGTATGACGTGGGATCTGTCACAGACCTCCATCATCGTCTGGGCCTGCTCGATGAGCCTCGCGGTCTTACTCATGTACATGACGTCGTTCTCGGAGCTCTTGACCTCGATGGGGAATGAGAAGTCCCATCTGAGAGCGACAAGGTCCACTCCCAGAGAACCTGCGGCACGTATGACCAGGAAGGGGAAGTCAATCATCGAACAGTATGCCTGGGTCTCCTCGTCGTTGCAGGTCTTGACCATCTTGGTGATGGCCTTCGTCTCGCCCGAGAGCAGGTATTTCAGTTCGCGTTCGTAGGTGTCTCCTGGTGCCGCCATGTCTGAATCATTCGGAAATGGATATAAAAATGAAATCGGGGGAGGTCACCGAAAGTGACCGAATCTGAGTTCCGGGAGAAGGTGGGGGGCCGGGTTGCCCCGGCCTGAAAAGGTTCAGTAGTCGTCGCGCTCGGAGGAGGGCAGAGTTCCGTTGAGGAACTGCTCGTATCCGTAGAGGTCGAGGAATCCGTGACCGGACAGGGTGAAGACGATGGTCCTCTCCTCGTTCTTGGCCTTTGCGTCGAGTGCCTGGTCGATGGCTCCCTTGAGGGCGTGGCAGGACTCGGGTGCGGGGATGATTCCCTCGGTCCTTGCGAACAGGACTCCGGCCTCGAAGGTCTCGGTCTGGTCGTAGGAGGTGGACTGGAGGTAGCCCTTGTCGTATGCAGCGGAGACGAGGGGAGACATTCCGTGGTACCTGAGACCGCCTGCGTGGATCGAGGAGGGGATGAAGTCGCTTCCGAGGGTGTACATCTTGATGAGGGGGGTGAATCCTCCGGTGTCTCCGTAGTCGTACCTGAACTCTCCCTTGGTCATGGAGGGTGCGGCCTTGGGCTCGACAGCGAGGAACTTGGTGTCTTTGAGGTTCTTGTCTCCGGCGAGCTGGGCTCCGATCATGGGGAGCACGGTTCCCGCGAGGTTGGATCCTCCGCCTGCGCATGCGATGACGACGTCGGGGGTGATCTCTCCGATCTCCATCTGCTTCATGGTCTCGAGTCCGATGACGGACTGGTGGAGCATGACGTGGTTGAGAACGGATCCGAGGGAGTAGCAGGTGCCCTCGTCCTTTGCTGCCATCTCACATGCCTCGGAGATTGCGATTCCGAGGGATCCGGGGGTGTCGGGGTGCTCTGCGAGGACCTTCCTTCCGTACTCGGTCTGCTCGGAGGGGGATGCGTAGATGGTCGCACCGTAGGTGTTGATGATGGTCTTCCTCAGGGGCTTGGCCATGTAGCTTCCCTTGACCATGAAGACGGTGGTGTCGATGTCGAAGAGGTTGGACACCATTGCGAGTGCGGTTCCCCACTGTCCCGCACCGGTCTCGGTGGTGAGGGTGTGGATACCTGCGTTGGCGTTGTAGTATGCCTGTGCGAGTGCGGTGTTTCCCTTGTGGGATCCGAGGGGGCTCATGTCCTCCCTCTTGAAGTAGATCTTTGCGGGGGTCTTCAGTGCCTTCTCGAGCCTGAATGCCCTCTGGAGGGGTGCGGGCCTGTTGAGGCTGATAAGTGCTTCGCGGACCTCCTCGGGGATGTCGATCCATTTCTCGGTGGATCCTTCCTGCCTGATGATCTCCTTACAGAAGATGGGCTCGAAGTCGGAGGGCTTTGCGGGCTCCTGGGTTCCGGGGTTGAGCGGAGGTGCGAGGTCGGGGACGTCGGAAGCGAAGTTGTACCATTTCTTGGGGATCTCCTCGTTGGAGAGGTTGATCCTAGCATCCTTGGGAATTGCCATGCTCTGTTGATGGTATAGTCTGTATATAATCACTAATGAACGAATATGTACATTGTAATGTTTCCTGCATCCAACCTTCTCTTTATAGGATGAGTACATTGTATATACTGTACCTACTGTGTATATTCAGTATATACACTTATATACACGTACCGACTATAGGACTTCAAGAGGACTACGATGGAGCTAATCATAAGCAACTCCAGCAGCAGACCGATCTATGAACAGATCACCGAGCAGATCAAGGGACACATCCTCTCGGGACGGCTCAAGGCGGGGGACCCCTTGCCCAGCATGCGCGCCCTGGCACAGGACCTGAAGATCAGCGTGATCACCACCAAGAGGGCATACAACGACCTCGAGGCGGAGGGGTTCATAACGACTGTCACCGGAAAGGGATGCTATGTCTCAGCCACCGAACCATCCCTGCTTCGTGAGAACAATCTGAAGATCGCCGAGGAGCACATCCTCAAGGCGGTCGAGCTGGCGAAGCAGAGCGAGATCTCGTTGGAAGAGCTTCAGGAAATCGTGAAGATCCTGTACGAAGGCGAATAAGATGGATTTTGCAATCAAGATGACCGATGTCCGCAAGGATTACGGCACATTCAGTCTGAAGGATTTCTCTCTGGAGATACCGAGGGGATACGTCACCGGACTGATAGGAAGCAACGGGGCTGGAAAGAGCACCATGATGAAGTGCATCACCGGTGCCGTCATCATGGATTCGGGAAACGTAGAGATGGGGAACGGCATGATCCTGAAGGATTTCGGGGTCGTGTTCGACGAGTGCCCCTTCCCCCAGTACATCGACTGTCTGCATCTCTCCACGATCTTCGGGAAGATGTTCGACGGATGGGACCAGAGGAGGTATCTCGAACTCCTCTCCAAGTATGGCATCGACCAGAGGAAGAAGGTCAAGGACCTCTCACGCGGAATGAGCATGAAACTGCAGATCGCGGTCGCGTTCTCCCACCCCACCAGGTTCCTGATGCTCGATGAACCCACCGCGGGAATGGATCCCGCATCAAGGGACGAGTTCCTTGACGACCTCAGGGAGTACATGCAGGACGAGGACCACACAATCCTGATCTCCTCCCACATAACCACTGACCTGGAGAAGGTCGCGGACTACATCGTCTTCATCAACGGTGGTGAGATGATGGTCCAGGACGAGAAGGATAGGTTCACCGAGACCTACGGCATCGTCCGTCACGCGGGAGAATGTCCCCTTGACAGGGAGTTGATCCTGTCCGTGAGACACCATGCGCACGGATCCGACTATCTGGTCGGAGACAAGGCGGGAGTCAGGGAGGCATATCCCGAGCTGGTTGTGGACGATGCCTGTCTGGAGGACATAATGGTCATGATCGCAAGGGGGTCCGAGGCATGAACGCTCTGCTGTGGAAGGACCTGTACAGCACCAGGGGCACTCTCGCGATCATGCTCGTGATCGCGATACTGTTCTCGTGGTGTCTGGGAAACGGGGGGCCGATGTCGTTCTTCATCGGTTCCGCGATGGCATCCACCGTCGTGGGGACCTGCATGAATCTGGATGAGAAGGCCGGCTGGCACAGGTTCGCCATCTCCTCCGGAATCAGGAGGAGGGACATCCTGAACAGCAAGTGCATCATGGCGGTCCTCGCACCCTCCATCGGCATCATCGCGGGATTCATCGCGCTGGGACTCGGAGCTCTCGACGGACCTCTCGTTATCGACGTCCTCGGCTGTGCGTGTGTCATCGTCTTCGGACTGTGCTTCGGCATATTCACGAGCATGGCGATGATCTACTGCTGCTACAGGCTGAGCAGCAATTACGCGGGACTGTTCGCCGCCATCATCATCGGAGCCTCGGTCGGACTGCTCGTTGGTCTGAACGAGGCCCTCGGACAGGTGATCGCGGACGGTGCATGGGTCTTCGTGGCGATCTCCGCGATCCTGCTGGCACTTGCGGTGGCGTTCTACCTGCTGGCATACAGGGTCCTTCTTAGGAAGGACTTCTGAAAAAATAAACAAAAGATGGGGCCGTGAGTCCCCTTGATTTTCACGTTTGTTTCAAGGAGTGAGCCTTGCGGGATCCCTGGGGAAGAGGATGGCCTCCCTGATGTTTCCGAGATCCAGCATCTTGACGATGAGTCTCTCGATACCGATTCCCCATCCGCCGTGCGGGGGCATTCCGTACCTGAAGGCCTCGAGGTAGAACTCGAAGTCAGCGGGGTTGAGTCCCTTCTTCTCCATCCTGGCGACGAGCCTGTCGTACCTGTGCTCCCTCTGTCCTCCAGAGGAGATCTCCTGTCCCTTGTAGTCGAGGTCGAAGGAGAACGAGTAGGGGGTTCCGTCCTTCTCCATGATGTAGAAGGGCTTGGCCTCCTCGGGGTACTCAGCGATGAAGTAGAGGTCGCATCCCTTCTGGGCCATGACGTCTCCGACGATCTTCTCTCCCTCGGTTCCGAGGTCGTCTCCCTCCTTGAGGGGGAGTCCGTTCTCCTGCACCATCTTGAGGCACTCGGAGTAGGTGAGGATGGGGTAGGGCCTGGCGGGGACGACGATCTCCTTGCCGAGGATCTCCAGCTGCTTCTTTCCCCTTTCCTTGAGTCCGGTGAGGACGTGGTCGATGATGGTCTCGATCATGGCCATGACGTCCTCCTCCTTCTCGATGAAGGACATCTCTCCGTCGAAGGAGATGAACTCGGTGACGTGCC
>JAKSHU010000012.1 GCA_024399175.1 archaeon | reverse complement strand
AGTTCATCGCACAGGTCCGCGCATGGAAGGCCGAGAGGAAGATCAACCTCGCGGCGGAGATCTCCAGCCTCGAGATCGTCGGAGGAGACTCCGCCATGTACAGGATGTCCGCCGAGGATATCCAGCAGGGAACCGCCGCGAAGAGATTCGAGATCGCCGAGAAGGCCGACCTCGTGGAGAAGGTCTCCGAGGTCAAGCCCGTCTTCGGAAAGCTCGGACCCGTCTTCAAGGACAAGGCCAAGGCAATCGTCGCCGCACTCAAGGCGGCCTCCCCCGAGGACATCGCCGCACAGATCGCAGGCGGAAGGGTCGTCCTCGATGCCGGCGGAGAGTCCGTCGAGCTCGGACCCGAGTTCTTCGAGATCAAGAAGATCCTGTCCCTCAACGGAAGGGAGGTCTCCACCGTGCAGTGCGGAGACGCCCTCCTCGTCATCGAGCAGTAAACCATTCAAAGGCCCGGGGGCCATCCCCTGGGTCTGTCTGTTTTTTTACATCAGGAACGGATGCCGGAGGACGTCCGGTCCGGAAACAATAACAAGAAAAAGATGGGGGATCGCTCCCCCGTGAACTGGTTTCAGAACTTCTTTCCGATCTCCGCGGCCTGGGCCATGATGTCGGCATTCTCTGCCGCAAAGGTCTTGGCGTTGGAAGTGTTGAAGGTAATCTTTCCGATGCTCTGGCACTTGAAGAATCCGGTCATGACACCCTCGATCTTGTTGGCGAGGACGTCGGCTCCTGCGGAACCGGCTGCGACGACGACGGCGACCTTCTTTCCTGCAGGCATGTTAAGCTGGAAGGATCCGTCGAGGAATCCGAAGAACCTGTCCTCGAGCATCCTGTACTGTCCGCAGGCCTCTCCGAAGTACACGGGGGTGGAGAGGATTATTCCCTCGGCATCCCTGATGGCGTCGAGGACGGGGGTGAGGTCGTCCTTCTGGACGCATTTTCCCTTCGCCTTGCATGCGAAACAGGCCTGACAGCCCTTCTTGTTGGCCATGGGGTTGAGGTAGAAGGTCTGGACGTCCTTTCCGTTTGCCTTTGCGGACTCGGCGATCGCGTTGACGACCGCCTCGGTGTTTCCCCCTTTCTCGGGGGTCGAGATGACTGCCACGATTGACATGCGGATGGCATGGGAATCTAACTATTAAAATGATAGTAACACCATCGTCGAACCCTCCCCTATCAACTCTTTTATATTGTCTTATATATGTCACACACCGAGTACGACATGATGTCTGTGTATAGTCGCAGGCTGTATGTTCAGATCAAGTGATTGAAATGAGCTCCAAATTCATCAAACTCGGAATCCCCGAGGAACTTGCAAAGGCCCTTGACGAGATGGGCTGGGAGGAACCTTCCCCCATCCAGTGCGCCGCCATCCCGCTCGGTATCAACGGCAACGACCTCATCGCGCAGGCACAGACCGGTACCGGCAAGACCGGAACCTTCGGTTCCATCATCATATCAAACATTCCTGCAGGACAGCAGAAGCCCTCCGCCATCGTCCTCGCACCCACCAGGGAGCTTGCGGTCCAGGTCTCCGAGGAGATCAACAAGATGTCCGCCTACTCCGGACACGTGTGCATCCCCATCTACGGAGGAGCACGCATCGAGAAGCAGGTCGACGCCCTCGAGAAGGGATGCGACATCGTCGCCGGAACCCCCGGCCGTGTCAGAGACATGATCGAGCGCGAGTATCTCGACCTCTCCACCATCCAGGTCGTCGTCATGGACGAGTCCGACCGCATGCTCGACATGGGATTCATCGAGGACATCGAGTTCATCTTCAAGGCATGTCCCGAGAACCGCCAGATGCTGATGTTCTCCGCCACCATGCCCGAGGACATCAAGAGGCTCGCCTCCGACTACATGAGGAAGCCCAAGGAGATCAACGTCTCCAAGGACGAGCCCATCCTCGACCTCATCGACGCATACTACATCTCCGTCGGAAGGAGGAACAAATCCTGGGCGCTCACCCGCATCCTGGACATCGACAAGCCCAAGGCGCTCATCTTCTGCCAGACCATCAAGATGGTCGACACCCTCGAGCAGAGGCTCAAGGAGTACAACTACAAGGTCGAGGCACTCCACGGGGACATGGCCCAGGGCAAGAGGGAGAGGGTCATGAACGACTTCAGGAACGACAAGGTCGACCTCCTCATCGCCACCGACGTCGCCGCCAGGGGTCTCGACGTGGACGACATCAACTACGTCGTCAACTACGACATGCCCGAGCAGATCGACACCTACGTCCACAGGATCGGAAGGACCGGAAGGGCGGGAAAGAGGGGAACCGCGGTCTCCTTCGTCACCTCCGAGGAGGAGTACCTCGTCCGTGAATTCGAGCTCAGGACCGGACTCAAGATCGAGAAGAGGTCCGTCCCCGAGAACGAGGAGGGAACCAAGGACACCATCAGGAAGGTCGTGGACTACGACCAGATCTCCGACCCCTTCGGAATGTGCAGGTTCAGGATCAACCTCGGGAAGAAGGACGGAATGGGCAAGGTCAAGCTCGCCGACCACATCAACAAGACCGGAAGGATCATGGACGCGGCCATCGGAAAGATCGAGCTCGGCGAGGAGGAGTCCATCGTCCAGGTCCACAGAGACTTCGGAAACCGCATGCTCATGGACGTCCCCAAGGTCAGGTTCAAGGGCAAGAAGATCTTCGTCAAGGTCCTCGAGGACTGAACAAAACTTCAACCCGGGGATTCCCCGGGATCATTTTTCATCTCACGATGTCGACAAGCTGGAAATCAAGCACCTTGGAGAGGTCCGCGAAGTCCAGCTCTATCTGGATGCCCACCTTTCCGCCGCTCATGTAGAATCTGACGTGATCCCTCGCGGACGCGTCGATGACGGTCCTCAGCTGCTTCCTCATCCCCAGAGGCGAGCATCCGCCGTGGATGTATCCGGTGGTGGCCTGGAGCTCCTTGGAGGGGATCATCACGACGGACTTCTCCCCAACGCTGGCGGCCGCCTTTTTCAGGTCGAGCTCGGATGTGACCGGCACCACGAAGACATAGTATCTGTCGGACTTCCCCTGCGTGACAAGGGTCTTGAAGACCTCCGCGGGATTCTCTCCCAGAACCTGGGCGACATCCATGCCCGCCACCATTCCTGTATCGGTGTAGTCGTGGACCACATACTGGATCTTGGCACGGTCGAGTATCCTCATCGGGTTGGTCTTTTCCATACGCCAGGGATTGGGAAACGGCCATATAAGCCTTCCAGAGCATTTTCTAGATGGATGTACACTTTCCAATGAATTTCTAGCTATTCATCTAGCAGTTTCCTTAGATACATACTTAAACTATGTTCGCACTACAAGCTAGGTTAACATGATGGCTCAAGGATTCGACAGTGCGAAATACATAGAACTGCAGACAAAGGCTATTTTGAACCGTATGGACAGCTTCGGCGGAAAACTGTATCTGGAGGTCGGAGGAAAGATCTTCGACGACCTTCACGCGTCCAGGATCCTTCCCGGATTCCTTCCCGACAACAAGATCCGCATGCTCGCCACCATGAAGGACAGGCTCGAGGCCATCGTCTGTGTCAGCTGCAACGACATCCAGAAGAGCAAGGAGAGGGGAGACCTCGGAGTCACCTACGACATCGAGTGCCTCCGCATGATCGAGCAGTACCAGTCCTACGGAATCAAGACCGGAAACGTCGTGCTCACCATGTACACCGGCCAGCCCGCCGCGGACAAGTTCAGGGAGATCCTCAAGGAGAAGGGAATCAACTCCTACCTGCACTACCCCATCCACGGATACCCCGAGAACACCGACCTCATCGTGAGCGACAACGGATACGGCAAGAACGACTACGTCGAGACCACCATGCCCGTCGTACTCGTCACCGCCCCTGGACCCGGAAGCGGAAAGATGGCCGTCGCACTCTCCCAGGTCTATCAGGACAACAGGAAGGGAATCAAGTCCGGATATGCGAAGTTCGAGACCTTCCCGGTCTGGAACCTTCCCCTCTACCACCCTGTCAACCTCGCCTACGAGGCCGCTACCGTTGACCTCGAGGACATCAACCTGATCGATCCGTTCCATCTCGCCGCCCACGGAATCACCGCCATCAACTACAACCGTGACGTGGAGACCTTCCCCGTTCTCAAGGCACTGTTCGAGAAGATCTTCGGAGAGACCCCCTACCAGTCCCCCACCGACATGGGTGTCAACCATGTGGGATTCTGCATCTGCAACGAGGGAGTCGTCAAGGAGGCTTCTGAGAGGGAGATCGTGAGGAGGTACTACCGCACCTACTGCGACAAGCTCGCCGGAAAGCTCGGAGACGGTGCGGTCAGGAGGATGGACACCGTCATGAAGCAGGCGAACGTCACCCCCGATGCATTCCCCCTCTACAAGTGTGTCAGGGAGGCCGCATCCGAATACTCCAAGGCCATCGCCGGAATCGAACTGTCCGACGGAACCATCGTCCTCGGAAAGAGAAGCACCGATCTGACTGCCGTGTCCGCGGCCATCCTCAACGCACTGAAGGTCATGGGCGGAATCGACAAGGAGAAAGACATCGTCCTCAGGGACATCATCAAGCCTGTACAGGACATGAGGACCCAGATCCTCGGCAACGAGAACACCATGCTCCGTGCCGACGAGATGATGCTGGCACTTGCCATCTCCGCTTCCAAGGACGAGCTCGCGAAGAAGGCACTCGATCAGATCGGAAAGCTCAACGGATGCGACATCCACTGCTCCGTCACCCAGTATCCACAGGACCTCTCGATCCTGAGGAAGCTCGGAATGAACGTCACCTGCGAGCCTGTCCTCCAGACAAGGCTCATGCTGAACCATTGAAAACAAAAGCCAGCAGTGATAATCTGCTGGCGAGTTTTCATTAGCAAACCTTTATATCAATTGAGTCAATCTCCACTCAACCACAATGCGATGGTAGTGTAGTTGGTTATCACTTGGCCTTGCCAAGGCTAGGACTCGGGTTCGAATCCCGGCCATCGCACCAGTGTATATTTTTGTACATCATTCCCTGTTTTGGGTCGAATCCCGGCTTGACTGTACTTCGAGTTCTGACTCGTCGTGTTTCGGATCGCTCCCGGCTTGCAGCCCCAAGCCTTTGTTAAGTATGTTGATTGCAGCATTGATGTCACGATCGGCAACGAATCCACATCTGGGACATACGTGCACACGGACAGTCTGGTCCTTTTCCACGAACGCACCGCACACCGAACAATACTGAGACGTATATGCAGGATTCACAGAGATGAGTTCACATCCGGAATCAGCGCATTTGTATTCCAGCTTGGATCTGAGGTCATCCCATGCTGCATCACGGATCTCTTTTCTTCTCTCTCTTGAATATGATTTGTCGATAATGTTCCCTACGGGTATGTCCTCCATGACCAGGACATCGTTCTCCAGTGCCAGCTGTCTTGCAAGTTTATGCGTGGCATCGGCCCTCTTGTTCCTGATCTTCTTGTAGATATGGGCACGGCGAGCCTTCAATTTCACATATTCCGCTGAATTCCTGTCAAGTCCGGCCATTCTGCTGTTGAGCTTCGAGATCTGTTTCTCGTATTCCGACAGTTCGCGATTGACAGAGACCAGTAGTCCTTCGGAAGTCGCCACACGGGTTTCGAGACCGAGATCGATTCCAATCCTGCCCTTGGGCCTGTTGTCGAGCGCAAGCTCCTTGAATTCATACTCCCTCATCTCACAGGTGATGGAAATGTACCAGCTGGGTCTTGCTCCCTCGAACCTTCTGCTGACTGTCGCGGTCTTCATCTTTCCCTTTATCTGGGTCTTCCCACGATATCTCACGAACCCAATCTTCCCCAGGCGGATGAATCTTGATGGATCGAGACCATCCTTCTCAGACGCAAAACGGAATGCATCATTCATTGTGTACGTGAATGAATTCATCTCCGCATCGGACTTGACCTTCGGAATTCTGGCGGTCGGAAGACTCTTCTTGAAATATGCCTCGAAGGACAATTTGACACGTTGTGCGGCATCGGTCAGAATACGCACGGGCACAGGTTCCATCCAAGGAGTCTTGCGCCTTATGTCACGCGCCATGGCGCCCAGTTGAAATGTGGTGGGGATGACAACGCCCTCATCCAGCATCGACTTACAGGATTCAACCAAACTGTTCTGCACGTATCCCACGGCTTTCCTGAAGAGATCCATTAGATCCTCTTGCTGCCTGGTGGGATACAGCTTGTAGACTGCGGAGCGAACTGTTGTCATCAATGTTCCAAGTTCAATCCTGATATAAATGTACTAGCCTGTTATATTCAAAATTCATCAAAAATATGTTCATTCTATGCACATATCGAAATGCATATCGGAACACTATATAAATAAAAAATAAGGAAGAGGTTTTCCGGAGACTCAGGAGCGGTTCTTCCGGAGGATCTCGTCGAGCCCGTGGTCGTGGGCGTCTTTGAGCCACTTGGCGGCGATGGCGCAGTTCTGCTTTACGCCGAATCCGCTGGAGTAGAGGATGCTTATGTTGTACATCGCGAAGGGGTCCCCCTGCTCAGCGGCCGCGAGGTACCACCTCATGGCCTCCTCGTAGGACTGCTTCAGGCCCTGGCCAGTGCGGTACATGGTGGCCACCTTGTACTGGGCGGACACGTCTCCCTGCTCCGCCTTCGCCAGATAATCCCTGGCGTCCTCCTCCGGGACGGACCTCTCGATGCAGATCTTGAAACCGCAGTACATGCAGAATCCCGAATCGGATGTATCATCCGCCTGTGTCTTCCTGCCGCATTTGGGGCAGACGAGCGATATCAATGCCACGATTCAAATAGGTTCCATCCACATATATAACGATGACAACGAATCCATCGACCAGGTTTCCGGCGGGAAACCCCGTCGTTTTATAGTGTAAACTGATTACTTATGACAACAAAAAACACTGGTGACTAAATGGCAGACAGACACGCACTCATGTTTCCCTTCGCAGCGATCGTAGGACAGGAGCTTATGAAGAAGGCCCTCATCCTGAACGTCATAGACCCCGGCATCGGAGGAGTGCTCGTCAAGGGTGAGAAGGGGACCGCCAAGTCCACCACCATACGTGCGCTGGAACAGGTCCTTCCCCCCGTCACCCACATCAGGGACTGCCCCTTCCACTGCGACCCCAGGCATCCCGAGAAGTACTGCCCCTACTGCGCAGAGAAGTACGGCAGGGAGGTCGCCCCCGAGACCCAGGTGTCCCCGATGAAGGTCATCGAGCTCCCCCTCAGCGCCACCGAGGACCGCGTCGCCGGAACCCTCGACCTGGAGTCCGTCCTCCAGACAGGAAAGAAGAGGTTCGAGCCTGGAATCCTGGCACAGGCCAACGGAAACCTGCTCTACGTCGACGAGATCAACCTCCTGGAGGACTACATCGTCGACATGCTGCTCGACTCCGCCGCGATGGGCGTCAACTACGTGGAGAGGGAGGGGGTGTCGTTCACCCACCCCGCCAGGTTCGTCATGGTCGGATCGATGAACCCCGAGGAGGGGGAGCTCAGACCCCAGCTGCTCGACAGGTTCGGAATGTCCGTGGAGATCAAGGGCGAGAGGAACCTGGGTCTGAGGACCGAGGTCGTCTCCAGGAGGCTGGAGTTCGACCTGGACCCCTACGCGTTCACCGAGAGGTACTCCGCCGAGACCGAGGACACCAGGAAAAGGATCTCCGACGCCAGGGCGCTCCTCAAGGACGTCGTCATCGACAGGAAGCTCATCGAGGCCGCCGCCTACCTCTCCGTCTACTTCGGAATGGAAGGCCACAGGGCGGACATCACCATGATCAGGTCCGCCAGGGCGAACGCCGCCTATGCCGGCAGGACCGAGGTCACCAAGGCCGACCTGGAGGAGATCGCACCCCTCGTCCTCACCCACAGGCTCAAGAAGAAGCCCTTCGACAAGACGTCCGAGTACGACATCCAGGACGTGCACAAATGTCTGGAAGAACTCTGAACTACCCGTTCTCGGCGGTGGTCGGGGAGGACCACGCCAAGAGGGCCCTCCAGTGCCTCCTCGCGGACGACAGTCTCAACGGCGTGCTCATCAAGGGACCATCCGGAACCGCGAAGAGCGTGCTGGTGAGGTCGCTCTCCGCCCTGACCGACAGGAGGATAGTGGACCTTCCCGCGGGGGCCGGGGACGAGGACGTCTTCGGAGGCATCGACTTCGAGAGCGCCGTGAAGGAGGGGAGGACCCTCCTGAAGGGAGGCATCCTGCAGCGTGCCGACGGGAACATACTGTGCGTGGACAACATCAACCTTCTGGATCCACGCACCCTGAACACAGTCATGGAGTGCATCGGCACCGGGACCGTGAAGATCGAGAGGGACGGAGTCTCGGCCGAGTACCCCTGCAGGACCACCGTGGTCGCCACGATGGACCCCGCCGAGAGGGACCTTCCCGACTCCATCTCCGACAGGTTCGACATCTGCGTGCTCATCCTTCCCGAGCAGGACGTCTCCGCCCGCGGGGACGTGATGGAGCAGGACCTCGAGTACCGTGCGGACCCGGAGGGATTCCGCAGGAGGTTCGAGGCGAAGGACAGGGCGGTGCGCGAGAGGATCGATGCCGCCAGGGACCGCATCTCCGGAATAAGGATCACCCGTCGCGACATCAACGACGTCGTGACCATCTGCAACAAGGTCAACGCGGTGGGACACAGGGGAGACATAGCCTGTGCACGCACCGCACGTGCCCTGGCGGCGCTGGACGGAAGCCCGTACATCCGTGCCGAGGACATCAGGGAGGCTTCCGTCCTCTGCCTGGTGCACAGGAGGAGACCCGTGTCGACCGTCTCCGGGGATGCGGATGCCTATGTCCAGGGCGCGGATGGCATCGGCACCAGGGACGAGGACCCGGAAAAGCCGATGGAGATATCCAGCAGGGAGATCGCCGAGCTGGCGAGGATGTCGAGGGAGGACGACTCCGAGATGGAGGCCATCGTCGAGGGATTCGATCCGGAGAAGACCGCGGAGGAACCCGCACCCGTCGCGGAGGTGGTGGAGGACAACGACACGGAGCAGATGTCCGCGGAGGCCGCCATCCCCGACGTGGACATCACCACGATGATCCTCGAGAACGTCCAGACGGACCTGGCGGAGATCGACCGCGTGGAGGCCATCCGCCTGAACAAGGTCGTGGGCCAGATTCCCCGTGCCGCCACCAGCGGGAACAGGAACGGAAGGGTGAGCGGATACCAGGTCCCCGAGGGAAGGACCTCCGACCCCGCCCTGGGGGCCACCATACGCGCGGCCGCCCCCTACCAGAGGATCAGGAGGTCGAACGGGCTCAGCATCGTCATCGACCCCTCCGACATCAGGGAGAACGTGAGGACCAAGGCCAGCTCCTGCTCGTTCATGTTCGTCCTCGACGTGAGCGGCTCCCTCTCCCAGACCGGCAGGCTGGAGGAGGCCATCAAGGCCGTGAGGGCCATGCTGGAGGACGGATACGTCAGAAGGGACCCCGCGGGATACCCGAGCTTCGGACAGAGACTCGTCAACCTCGCCGCGCCGTTCACCAGGAACGTCGAGGCCGTGTTCGAGGCCATGGAGAAGACGGTGACCGGAGGCTCCACGCCCCTGGGCCAGGCCCTTCTTACTCTTAATAAATATATGAACAACTACGTGAGGAAGAATCCCGACGAGAAGTGCTACATCATAATGATCACCGACGGGGAGGCGGACACCGCGGTCGTGCCCGGCAACGAGCCCACCCGCGAGGTCAGGAGGATCTGCGCCACGATCAGGGTTCCCAACACGGAATGGATCATCATCGACAACGGCAAGCGCAACCGCAGGGTGAACTACGCGCTGAAGCTCGCGGCCTACCTCGGCGGAAGGTACATCGACATAAACGACCTGGTGTGAGGGGTCTCCCCCTCACCCGGCCATCTGAAGACTTTTTGCCATACCTGTCTATATAAATGCCTCCTCGCTCAACATAATCGTTGAGGCTTACAATCAAAAAACTACATCCTCCGGACATCGTCCCGATCGGCCCCTGCGCACCCCTCATCTGACGCTTTTTCCGCTGTCAAAATACCGCATAACAGTGGTTAATTTTCAAGTTGTAGTATGTAAAAATGCCCTGTTTTTGTCCATTTTTTTAATTAAATATTTAAGTTTTCTTATTGCCTTTTTTTAACATATTTAAAACTACGCTTAACAGACGTGAATAATCGATTGTTTATGTTCAATATATAAACAATAGGAAGGATACAACCAATCTATGGTTCCTTGCTTTATATACATTGGAGATATGCGAAAAAAAGATTAAATAGTATTGAGCAAGATTTAGAATTAGTTGGATTGATAAATCTAATGAGGAGAGATTAAATGGCATTTGAAGCTGAATCTAAGGTATTGTTCGATGCAATGGTGGCTGTGAAGCTCCCCGGAATCGTCGACGCAGTCAACAAGGCAAAAGACGCAGGCATGCCTGCAACCGACATCATCAACGCCATGAGCAGCGGAATGACCGAGGTCGGAGTCATGTTCCAGAGAGGCAAGCTCTTCCTCCCCCACGTTCTTTCCGCAGCAGCAGGAATGAACAAGGCAATGGAGATCCTCGGACCCGAACTCGCCAAGAGCGGAGACGCAGGAGCCGCAAAGAAGGGAACCGCAGTCATGGGAACCGTCGAGGGAGATGTCCACGACATCGGAAAATCCATCTGCTCCACCATGCTCCAGTGCGCCGGATTCGACGTCCACGACCTCGGCCGTGACGTCCCCAAGGCAAAATTCATCGAGGAGATCAAGGCAGGATGCAACTTCTGCGGAATGTCCGCACTCATGACCACCACCATGACCGTCATGAAGGAGATCATCGACATGGCCAAGGCCGAGGGCATCAGGGACAAGGTCTGCATGATGGTCGGCGGAGCACCCATCACCCAGGCATACGCCGACAAGATCGGAGCGGATGTCTACGGAGAGACCGCCAACGACACCGTCGCCAAGGCAAAGGAAGTCGCAGCATAAACACCCTACACTAAAGAGGAATGAAGATGACTCAGTACTACACCCGTATGGGAGACGGAAAAAGGGTCCAGATGACCAGGGAGGAGATCCTCTCCGACATCCAGGCCGGAACCGCCGATGCAGCCGACATGGCAGGCATCCCCGCACTCAACGACGACCAGATCGAGCACCTCATCGACATCATCTCCTGCCAGGACCGTGTCGTCGGTGTCGCACCCGGAAAAGAGGTCGTCATGACCTACGACATCGGACAGCTCGACTTCACCGGTGACAACGGAAACTCCGGAAACGGAGTCGACATGGGAAGGCTCGAGGCCGCCCTTCTCCACGAGAGGGCACTCGGAGCAGACACCTTCGAGCTCGCAAACTCCGACTACTCCATCAAGCCTGTCAAACCCATCATCTCGATGGAGAAGCAGACCATGGAGGAGATCCAGCAGGAGATCGTCGCACCCTTCTTCTACGGTGCAATGCCCAACATGGGACTCTACTACGCACCCGACGGACCCTACCAGAACCCCGCAGACCTCATGAGGGAGTTCAAGATCGAGGAGTCCATGGCAGCCTCCGAGGCAGCCGCAGAGCACCTCGCAAGGGACATCGAGTACGTCGGAACCCACATCATGGCAGCAGGATCCGATGGATTCAACTTCGACACCACCGGTTCCGCAGGAGACGCAGACTTCGTCGGAACCCTGAACGGAGTCAAAGCCCTCCGTGCAGCATGCCCCGAGGCATACATCAACGTCGGTGCAGCCGGAGAGTCCGTCATGGGAATCCACGGAATGATCGAGTTCGAGGGAACCGTCTGCGCAGGACTGTACCCCCACCAGCAGGCCCAGGTCATCGCACAGGCAGGAGCAGACGTCTTCGGAGCAGTCTGCAACACCAACACCTCCAGGTCCCTCGCATGGAACCTCGCGAGGTCCGTCACCTTCATCAAGAAGGCAGTCGAGGACTCCCCCATCCCCGTCCACGTCGACATGGGTATGGGAGTCGGAGGAATCCCCATGAAGGAGACCCCTCCCGTCGATGCAGTCGCAAGGTGCAACAAGGCAATGGTCGAGATCGCAAACGTCGACGGTGTTTAGGTTGGAGTGGGGGACCCCATGGGTATGGACATCCCCCACCTCATGGCCTCCGGTATGGGAGGAATCAGGTCTGCAGGAGACCTCGTCGCTCGCATGATGTACGACAAGAAGATGAAACTCAAGGATGCAAAGGCCTACGTCGCCAAGAAACTCGGACTCGACTGTGTCGAGATCGCAGACGAGTGCATCATGAGGGACCTCCGTGAGGAGCTCGGAATCGGTGTCGTCACCGGTGTCCCCGGCGCACCCCGCGGAATCGCAGCCAAGATGAACATCGAGAAACTCCTCGACATCAAGATCAACAGCTGTGAGAAATTCAGGCAGTCCCTGAAGAACTAAACGGTTTGATTAAAACCATTACGGCCCCTTCGGGGGCCACCCCATGTCCGCACCGTGCGGACGAATCAACAAAGCCAGTTGCAGCTGGCAGGTGATTCAATGGATATTCAAGAAATCAAGAAGATGGACCACGATAAGAAGAAGAAGATCGGTCTGCTCATGGGAATACTCTGTGCCCTCTACTGGGGTATCTGGTACGTTCCCGGATACGCGATCTACTCCCAGCCCCTTATCGACGAGGTCTACTACAACGTTCTGGCAAGCGGCTTCTCTGACGACGTCTCCATGATCGCTCAGGCCGTCTTCCTCACCGCCATCAATGCAATCGCGTGTGCACTCGTGCTGTTCGTATGGAACGGCGGACTCGGAAAGATCGGGGAGTTCAAGAGGACCCTCGTCCAGTTCAACTCCGCAAGCAAGTACTTCCTCATGGCAGGAGGATGCGGAGCATGCGCGGTCTTCGGAACCTACCTTGCCGCACTCTTCCTCAGCCCCGGATTCGCGGCGGTCGCCGGTCTCCTGTACCCCATCATCGGAACCATCGGATCCGTGCTCGTCCTCAAGCAGAAGGTCTCCAAGAGGGCCTATGTCGCAGTCATCGTCCTCCTGATCGGAGGAATCACCCTCTACATGGGAAGCATGATCACCGACAGCTCCGTCAACACCATCGGTCTCATCGGTGGAATCATGGCGGCAGTCGGATGGGGATGCGAGGGAATCGCAGCCGGAAAGGCACTCGACCTCTGTGAGCCCGATGTCGGACTCCACCTCAGGTTCTGCTTCGAGGCAATCATCTGGGTCATCGTGCTTATCGCACTCACCGCAGCCGGACTCCCCATGTTCGACACCATCGGAAAGCTCGCCGATCCCACCACCCTGCTCGTGGTGCTCCTGATCGGTCTCTCCTTCGCCTGGTGCTACGTCACCTGGTACAAGTCCTTCCCCCTCCTCGGAGTCGCAAGGGGACAGGCAATCGGATCACTGTACGCCGCATTCGGAGTCATCTTCCTGTCGATCTTCTTCGGACCGCAGAATGCACTCGGATACGACGACAGCAGCATGATGATCATCGTGGGATCCACCATCCTCGGACTGATCATCTGTCTCATCGGAGCATACATCATGGCATCTGAAAACTCTGACGACCTGGTCTCACTCAGGGGGTCCTCCTGATGATGCAGAACTGCCCTATGAAGTTCCGCATCATGGAGTTCCTCGAGGATGGACCCAAGAGGACCGACGAGATCTGCAACGCACTCTCGAAGGAATACTCCGGATACGACAGCGCATACGGAAAGGGAGTCATCAAATACGACTGCATCGAGCTGGTCTCCGCCGGAATCATCAACGAGGGGGACAGCATCATCGATGAGGCGGGAGTCTTCCAGAAGGGAAAGCTCCTCACCACCTACTCCCTGTCCGACCTTGGAAAGCAGTATCTTGACGAGCTCAAGCAGACCGTCAAGCCTCAGGCGTGATAACATGAGCAACTGGGATGCATTCACCGCATACATGTTCCCCGACGGAATCTTCGGATCCACCGGCGGAGCGGTCGTGGTCAGCGTGTTCATCATCGGACTCTGTGCATTCGGACTCTGGAAGGCCAGAAAGATCTTCCAGGAAGTCTGAACAGGTTCGTTAAAACCTCTATAAGGAGGGGGTGCCAATCCCCTCCACCAACCAATTCTCCCTCCGAACGGAGGAGGTTTCACAATGGATGCAATGTTTGCGTGGATAATCCTGCTCGTCGCCAGCATCATCGAGCCGATATGGGTGCCGTGTCTGGACAAATCCGAGAACTTCAAGAGAATCGGATGGGGCGTGGCGGCGGTCGTCCTTGTCATGACCTGCCTCTATCTGCTGTCCATCCCGTCGAATCCGGAGAACATCGGCCCCGGTGTCTCGTACTCCATCCTCGCAGGAATCGGAGCCGCGGGAATCGTGCTCATCGGACGTGTGCTGTACAAGGAGAAGCTGACCGCCCGGAAGATTCTGTTCATCACGATGATCGTAATCGGAATCATAGGGGTCAGACTGATTTCAGGGTGATTGAATGAATGGAGATTGGAAACACGACACAAGGATTGCCTGGCTGCTGATCATCCTGGGAGGCTTCCTCCAGATTGGATGGTCCATCGGACTGGCCTACACCGAGAGCTTCACCGTCATCACCTGGGACATCGTCACCATAGTGTTCCTGGTACTCAGCATGATCTGCCTCGAGTACCCCATGCGCATGGGCGTGGCATTCACCACCGCGTATGCCGTATGGATCGGGGTCGGAGTGGTCACCACCGTCATCATATCCTACGTGCTGGGACTCGAGAACTCGACCATCTCCGTCGGTATGATTCTCTGTCTGGGACTCATCATCGCGGGAGTGATCGGACTGAAGATGACGCCCGTGGAATACATCGAGGAGGACAAGTGAAACAGGAAGGAGACAAATGACGGAAGATGCAAACGACCCCGGAAAATTACTGTTCTCGACAGAGATAAAGGACTGTTCCAGGAAGGACTATGTGCGTATGGGACGGTCCATCCAATTCAGGAACTCGAAGAAGCTGTTCATATACGCCATCGCGGCGGCCATCGTGCTGGTGGGAGTGTCCGTAACCATATCCTACCTGATCCTGGCGATAGGACTCATCGTCCTCCTGCAGGTCGCGGTGTTCTTCGAATACTCCAGCAGGAACATAGCCACCAGGATAGAGGAGAGGACGCCAATCCACTACTACTTCTACGAGGACGGCCTGTGCGAGATAATCAACGGCGAGAACAAGTACATCGCGTACGGAAGCATCCTCCACATCAAGAAGTCGGACTTCCTCTACACCATCGTCTGTCCCAGAGACATCTTCGTGATATCCCGCGGAGGACTCGACGAGAACTCGGAGACACTGATGACAAGACTGTGTCAGCAGCTCTCCGCAAGGCCAAAAACACATTCACGTTCCAAGAGGTGACCTCCAGGGAGCCGGCGGCTCCCCGAGGGTTCACCATAGGTTTTCTGTATCGCTCTTCACCTTGAGATCATCAAGGAGGAAGAAGCGTCCGTTCAGCGCCTCCGCAAGTCTCTGGGGCGCCTGGGTCTTCGTGTATCCCATTCCCGTGTCGATGACGATCCAGTCGGTGTTCTTCAGCCGGATGGTGCCTGCAAGCTCCACGGCCTCCTCCACGGGATCCTTGTTCGGGTCGATGGACGAGGTTGCCTTTCCGTCCGTGATGAGGACCACGTGGATGGTCTCGTTGGGACGTTTCCTCAGATAGGGACGGACGTACTCCACGAGAGTCTCCAGCGCCTTGCTGATGGGGGTCCCGTGACCGACCGCGATGCGATCGATGATGCGGGACAGTTCCTCCGTGGCACGGGTGGGCTCCATCATCAGGTCGATGCTGTCCTCGTTGAAGGTCATCAGTCCGACACGGTCACGCTTGACATAGTGGTTCTCCAGCATGGAGATTATCGTGGCCTTGACACGTGCCATCCTGTTGCGGATGATCAGCGAACCGCTGGTGTCCAGCAGGAACATGAACGTGGTCTCCACGTGCTCGGTCTTGATCTTCTCCCTGATGTCGTCCTTCTTTATGACGAGGCTGAGTCCCTCCTTGGGTCCGCGCACGGTCTGGTAGGGAGCGGCGGCACGGATGGTCGCATCCAGCGCTATGTCGAAGCTCTCCCCCTTGGGGATCCTCGCCCCGGTGTACTTCCCATGCGGGGACTCGAAGAAGCGCTTGCGGTCGTCGTTGTCGCTGAGGTCCCCGTTGCTGTCGGTGGCCAGAAGCAGGTCCACGGCCTTGAAGCGCTCCTCCGCCTTAGCGACCAGGCTGTCGGGGCCCTCATCCTCCTCGTCGGCGTCCGGGAGCAGGGACTCCCCCACCTCCGGCTGGACCGCGTTGCTGTAGTCGTACGTCGTGGGGTCCGGCTTCTTCCTGTTGAGGGGACGGTCGTCGTGCGTGAACCTCTTCAGGCCCACCACGTAGGACTTGGCATCGGGCTTCACCTCGGCCTTCTCGACCTTCTTCGGGAACCTCGTGCGGCGATGGTCCAGAGTGAGCGTGATGGCCTCCAGGAGGTCGTCGTCCGACACCTCCGTGCGGCCGTCGAGGGCGGACAGGGTCATCGCCACCTCGGCGCAGGAGACGATTCCCCTGTTGCCGTGTACCCCGTACTCCTCGCATATCTCCGCAAGGGCGTTCTCCTGCTTCTGGGTCATTGTGACCGAGGGCAGGATCTCCCTTGCCCTGACGATGGTACGGGCGGTCTCGCGGTCCTTCTCGAGATAGGGCTCGAACACCTCGTCGTCACAGTCGGCGTAGGCCAGTTCCAGCCTCAGGACGTCAAGGTCCCTCGCGGGACGGCGCATGTTGACGTTGATGTCGAAGCGGTCCATCAGATGGCTGTCCATCCTGCCCTTGATCCTGCAGGTGGTGGCGAACAGGGTCGTGTGCAGGGTGAACTTCCGGGAGATGCCGTCGCGCTCGACCAGATAACCCTCCGAGTCGATGGCGTTGAGAAGGGAGAGCAGCAGGTTGTGGTCCATCAGGTCGACGTTGTCCAGCTGGAGGAAGTTGCCGTCTGCCTTCGCCACCAGTCCGTCCTCCAGGACGATCTCCCCGGTGAGGATGGCCTTCTCAAGGTCGATGGAGCCGAACATGCGCTCGTCGGAGGTGTTGAACGGCATGTTGACCAGCGACCTTCCCGGCACCAGGTTCCTCACCGAGCGGATGAGGGTCGTCTTCCCCGTTCCCGCCTTACCGTTGATCAGCACGCCGTTGATGCGCGGATTGACAGCGGCGCACAGCAGGGCGTTCTTGGCGAGCTCGTTTCCGGAGATTGCTGAGAACGGGAAGATCACATCTTCAGAAGACATGTCCTGATCTCGCCCTCGGTGAGCTCCTTCTGGTCGAACGCGTGCTTCTTGACACGATGGGTGAGGACCATCGGAGCCACCAGGATCATGTCATCCCTGGTGATCTCGGTCCTTCCGTTGAGGGCGGCGTTGGCACGTGCGGAACGTATGAGTGCCAGATCGCAGCGGTGACCCTCCATCTTGAAGTTGAACGACAGGCGGGTGGCCATCTCCAGGATGGAGTCGTCCACCACGATCCTCGGGAGCAGCTCCCTGGCGGCGGCGACCTTTGCGCGGAGCTCTGCGAGCTCGTCCCTGCAGGACTCGAGATATCCCTCGGGGTCGGCATCGAACGCGAGCCTCTCCTTGAGGACCTGGACCCTCTGATCGAGCATCTCCTCGTTCTCGACCATCACGGACAGTCCGAACCTGTCGAGGAGCTGGGGCCTGAGGTCGCCCTCCTCGGGATTCATGGTTCCGACGAGGATGAATGCGGCGGGGTGCGAGAAGGATATTCCCTCCCTCTCGACATAGTTCCTTCCCATGGCCGCGGAGTCGAGAAGCAGGTCGATGATGTGGTCGTCCAGAAGGTTGATCTCGTCGACGTAGAGGATGTTGCCGTTGGCGGAGGCGAGGATTCCGGGCTCGAACTTCCTCTTACCGGTCTCCAGGACGTGCTCCAGATCCAATGTTCCAGCAACCCTGTCCTCGGTGGCGTTCAGGGGAAGCTCTATGACCCTCATGGGGACCTGCTCGACGGGGAGCTCCTCCCCGGCCTCGAACCTGGCCCTGCAGTCGGCACACATCCTGCGGGGGTGCCGGGGGTCACAGTGGTACACACATCCCTTCACGGCGGACCTGGTGGGAAGGAACTGGGCCATCGACCTCACGGCGGTGGATTTCGCGGTTCCCTTGTTTCCGCGGATCAGCGCCCCTCCGATGGAGGGATCCACTGCGTTCAACAACAATGCAAGTTTCATCTTCTCCTGTTTCACGATGCGGGTGAAAGGGAATACTGCGGTTGACTCATCCATAATCATACCTCTGCAAAGGCATCATATCTTCAGCCGATAGCTGTTAACACCGTAATCCATCCGGGACTTTTAACCGTATCCACAACAATCGTGAAAGATGAACAGACTTCATGGAGGGAGAATGGAACCCATCTGCGGATGATTCGATTTGGAGGGGTTGCGGCCGTTCGCAGACAGTATATAACGATTGTTGCGAATATGTAACCTATTTATATAGGACCCATCATTGCTTAATCATACGACGGAGACACGGCACCCTGTTCTGCGACAGGGAGGACGGCTGCAAACGTCCTGCCGCAACCCGATTGTATTCCGGGCCGGTAACGGCCCAGACATCTTTTGAAAATCAGTCGTTCGGTCTGTTCTCGACCATCCTGTTGACCAGAAGGACCATCTCGTGACCCGATGCGGAGTAGGCGTCACCGCCGATCTCGTCAACCCAGCTCTGGGAACAGGGTGCTCCGCCGAACAGGGTAACCGCGACACAGCCGTTCTCCCTCAGAGCCTGGACAAGCTTCCTCTGGGCCTCCAGGGTGGTGGTCATCAGTGCGGAACCCCCGATGAAATCCGCGGAGTTCTCCCTCGCGGCCTCGATGAACTCCTCCGGGGACACGTCGGAACCGAGATCGATCACCCTAAACCGGGCACCGCGCAGCATGGCGATGCAGATGTTCTTCCCGATTTCGTGGATGTCTCCCTCCACCGAACCCATGACGACAGTCCCCTTGTAGCGGGAGACGCCATCGCCGTCAAGATGCGGCGAGAGAACGGCCATCACGTCATCCATGACCTTGGATGCCGCCATCACCTGGGGCAGATACAGATCGCCCCGGTCGAACCTGTCGCTGATCTCGTTCATACCTCTGGAGAGTCCCTCCATCAGTATCCTGTCCGGAGCCACACCCATGCAGAGAAGTTCCTACGCGGAACGCTTGGCCTTGCTGGAATCATAGGTGGTCACGGACTTCGACAGTTCATTCAGGAGATCAAGTTCGGTTGACACGGGCTCACCATAAATCTGATTTCCTTTCTATCTATATATAGAAAATTTGCAACATGTTCACGAATGCTTAACGGCCCTTGGGTATCTGGCGAATGCACCGGTTTTTTCAACTGATATATAATATTAACTCAAACATCATTGTTTTAACAGGGGTTTAGAATCAACTATTTACAGATATCTCACTAAACCAAGCGAATTTTATGCAAACAGACACAATTCTTTTAAAGCAATGGTTCCGCAAATTGATGGATATAAGATAACTTTAAATAGGGATAAATTCACGCTAAGGTAGTTTTATATAGATGTGTTTTCAAACAATTCATATTCGCAAATAGGTTTAAATAGAGAAGACAGAAATACAATAATTACACGCTGAGTTGGATGGATTGATTCCTCTCAACGATTGGAGGCAAAACAAATGGCAAACGACGCAATCATGGCAGACCTTACCAAGGCAATCGAGACCTGGGACTTCAAGCTCGCACAGTCCGCAACCCAGGCTGCAGTTGACGCAGGAATTTCCGTGTCCGACATCATCGGAAAGGGACTCGGAAAGGGAATGGAGACCATCGGAAAGAGGTTCAACGACGCAGAGATCTTCCTTCCCCAGGTCGTCGCAGCATCCAAGGCTATGGAGGTCGCACTCAAGGTCCTCGGACCCCTCATGGGGTCCGGAGCAGGAAGCATGAAGGGAACCGTCATCATGGGAACCGTCGAGGGAGACATCCACGAGATCGGAAAGAACGTCTGCTGCGCAATGC
>JAKSHU010000119.1 GCA_024399175.1 archaeon | reverse complement strand
AGGTCGCATACGGATACGGACTCTTCACCGGAGGTCTCGGACTCCACTACGGAGCCGAGAGGATCGGTGCCACCGTCCTCCCCGCCGGAACCGGAAACACCCAGAGACAGCTCGAGATGATGCAGGACCTCGGATGCACCGCCATCGCATGCACCCCCTCCTACCTCACCCACCTGATCACCACCGCCAAGGAGATGGGAATCGACTGGAAGAGGGACATGAAGCTCAGGAGATGCATCCTCGGTGCCGAGCCCTGGTCCGAGACCATGAGGGCCAAGTTCGAGGCCGAGACCGGTGCCAAGTGCATCGACATCTACGGAACCTCCGAGCAGGCCGGACCCATGTTCTGCGAGTGCGAGTCTCAGCACGGACCCCACATCTGCCCCGACATCATGTACGTCGAGATCCTCGACCCCGACACAGGAGAGGTCCTCGAACCCGGAAACAAGGGAGAGCTCGTCTGCACCCTCCTGAAGAAGGAGGCCATGCCCATGATCCGTTACAAGATGAAGGACATCACCTCCCTCCACGAGGAGACCTGCGAGTGCGGAAGGACCACCCCCAGGATCTCCAGGATCACCGGAAGGAGCGACGACATGCTCATCATCCGCGGAATCAACGTCTTCCCCTCCCAGATCGAGTACACCCTGATGAGGATCCCCCAGGTCGGAGACCAGTACATGATCTACGTCACCAGGGAGGGAGACCTCGACAGGATGACCATCCAGGTCGAGATCAAGCCCGAGGCCTTCAGCGACAAGCTGGAGGACATGCAGATGCTCAGGGCCTTCATCGAGACCGAGCTGAAGAGGTACCTCAACATCGCAGTCGAGGTCGAGCTGAAGGCCCCCGGAGAACTCCCCAGGTTCGACGGAAAGGCGAAGAGAGTAATTGACAAGAGGGTGTTCTGAAATGAATGCATACATAATCACACAGCTGTCCATATTCGTAAACAACGCTCCCGGATCCCTGGCCAACATCGCCAGGACCCTCGAGGAGTGCAATATCAACATGAAGGCCTGCAACCTCGCGGAGTCCACCGAGTTCGGAATCCTGAGGGCCATCGTCGACTGCCCCGACGAGGCCGTCGCCAAGCTCCAGGCCAAGAACATCATCGTGAAGAAGACCGACATCATCGGTGTCAAGATCCAGAACGTCCCCGGAGCACTCTTCGGAGCATCCAAGGTCCTCGGAGACGCCTGCATCAACATCGAGTACGGATACGCGTTCACCGGAAAGAACGTCGAGGGACTCTTCATGAGGGTCGACAACCCCGAGAAGGCCATCGAGGCACTCCAGAAGGCAGGCCTCGAGCTTGTCAAGGCAGCGGAGATCTGATCATGGGAAACCTCAACATCGCAGTCGTCGGAGCACCCGGACTGGCGGACAAGATCGGAAAGAAGGGAACCGTCACCGACATGACCTTCTACGAGGTCAAGGACGGAAACGACTCCATCACCCTGGTGGAGCCCTCCAAGTATCCCGACAAGCTCCAGTCGCTCTTCTTCGCGACCGAGATGGCGGAGTTCTGCATCCTCGTCGTCGACAAGATCGACTCCTTCCTCGGAGAGACCATCGTCATGGTGGACTCCCAGAAGATGGACAAGGGATGGATCGTCCTCAGGAACTACATCCAGCCCGAGCAGCTCACCCCCCTCATCGCCGGAACCTCCCTCGAGCACTACCAGTTCGTCGAGGAGAACCACACCGAGATGCGTCTGGCACTCGTCGCGATGGCAAAGGCCGAGAACAGGGTCGCCGGAGAGGGAACCTGCGGATCCTGCCCCGTCGACAGCCACTTCAACGTCAAGGGAGTCGGAACCGTCGTCCTCGGATCCGTCGCCGACGGCCACTTCAAGAAGCACGACAAGATGACCGTGTGGCCCCTCAAGAAGGTCGTCACCCTCAAGTCCATCCAGAAACACGACATCGACTCCGACAACGGAGTCAAGGGAGACCACGTCGGTCTGGCACTCAGGGACATCGAGAGCGACGAGCTCGACAGGGGAATGGTCATCTCCACCGACCCCGCTATCAAGATGAGCAAGTCCTTCACCGGAAAGGTCGAGTACAACAAGTACTGGAAGAACGCCATCAAGGAGGGAATGATGCTCCACGTCGGACACTGGATGCAGATCCTTCCCATCCGCGTGACCGCCGCAGGACCCGACAAGGAGTCCGAGGTCACCCTCGAGATGGACGGCGAGATGATCCACAAGCCCGGTGACAAGGGAATTATCATGTACTATGATGGTGGAAAGCTCAGGGTCATCGGAACCATCATCCTTCCCTGAAAACCCCCTTCAAGGCCGGAGCGATCCGGCCCTCCCCCCACCTTTTCTTCCCTTTGGGTTCAACCACACACCTCTTGACGTTTCGACGTTTTTCAGACAAAAAGCCCGTTTTCGTACCGTTTACATTATTTACAATCGGTCAGTTGGATGTATTTGACATACTGTTAAAATATGTGATGTAAAATTACAGAATCGGATTACTCATCCAAGTGAATAAACATGAACAACAAGACCCTCATCGGCATTGTGGCCGTTGTGGCCGTCGTCGCTCTCGTCGGAGCAGGATGCGTCGTTGTCTTCAACAACAACGGCGGCAACAACGACGACTTCACCGCCACCACCAGGCTCCTCGTCTACGGAAACGCGAACGAGGACAACTACCTGGACGACAAGGATGTCGCATTCATCGGTGACATCGCAGATGGAAAAGCAACCTGGGACAAGGAGAAGAACCCCTTCGCCGACGCCAACAACGACGGAAAGGTCGATGCAGCTGACAAGGCTCTCGTCCAGAAGTTCATCAAGGGCGAGAAGGCAGAGATGCTGTACAAGAACTGGTACGGTGAGGTCTGCTCCGTCCACTACCCCGTCGCAGGACCCATCGCAGGAACCATGGTCCAGACCCTCGACCTTTGCTACATCGTCGGCGCATACAACGACGTCGTCGGAATCAAGGACAACGCAGCGACCATCGCAACCTACAACCCCATGCTCTACCCCGGAGCTGCAGAGAAGATCAAGACCGTCAGGGGAGACACCAACGTCTTCGACGTCTCCAAGATGCTCGCACTCGGAGTCAAGACCGTCATCGGTGACACCGCCGCTCAGACCCCCGAGTTCATAAAGTCCATCACCACCGCCGACCCCGAGGTCAACTGCATCCAGCTGCCCATGAACAGGGTCGTAAACAACGTCGACTGGACCTACACCATCGTCACTCTCGGAGTCATGATGAACCACCAGTCCGCCACCAAGGCCTACATCGACTACCTCAACGATGTCGAGAAGGCACTCGCCAAGAAGCTTGACGCACTCAAGGACAAGGACCCCCTCACCTTCAACATCGCCTACAGGCTCGGAGAGACCTCCTCCACCACCACCAACATCGACACCGAGGGTACCGGGGCCGTCCAGTATGGTGACTGCATGAACATGCTCAAGCTCGGACTCAAGAGCAAGATCAAGAGCTCCGTCGCCGACGGATACCTTAGGGACTATCCCGTCCAGGACCTGCTCGCAGCCAACCCCGACATCATCTTCGTCGAGACCTGGAACATGATCAGCACCACTATGACCGAGACCGAATACATGGACGTCCTCAAATACAGGGTCGATCTCGTCTCCGAATCCGGTGCATACGAGAACAACAGGGTTATCACCATGGCATACGAGATTTACGGAACCATTCCCGCAGCATCCGGACTCTTCGCCATGGGACATCTCATCTGGCCCGACGTCTTCAGCGAGGAAGAGGGAATCAACTTCCTCAACGACTACATGAGGAACTTCACCCAGGCCGGAAAGACCTTCGACGTAAGGGAACACCTCGGATTCGCCCCCATGCTCTGGGGAAAGGACATCAAGAACTGATGTAGAGATTGAAACCATTTACGGGGCACCGCCCCGGTCCATCACATTTTGACGGAGGCCAAGAATGACCAACTTTTCAAGTGACCTGGAAAAGGACCCGTTGATCGGAGAATACGTCACAGAATCCGTTTCGAAATGGCGCGAAGGCATAGACGAGGAGGATTCCTGTCTCGGGGACACACTGTCGGTCTACTCGCGCCTTCTAAGATACAAGTATCTGTTCATTGTCGCATGCGTCGCCATCATCATCGTCAGCGCGGCGCTTTCCATCACCCGCGGATCCTACAACATCGACTTCCTGAAGGTGTACTCCCTCATCTGGGACCACATCTGGGGCACGGTCGCTCCCGAGGACCACACCGCCGATTACGTCGTGTGGGACCTGAGACTTCCCCGCATCCTTGTCGCCATCTTCGGAGGAGCGGCGCTGGCCGTGGCCGGAGCCGTCATGCAGAGCGTTCTGAAGAACCCCCTCGCGGACTCCTACACCACCGGAGTGTCATCCGGAGCGGGATTCGGAGCGGCGGTCGCCACCCTCCTCATCACCTCTGCAGGTGCCACCATCTACGGCGAGAGCATAATGGTCACCTTCGCATTCGTATTCTCACTCATCCCGATGTTCATCATCATAACCGTCTCCAAAGCATCCAACTCCTCCGCCACGACCATGATCATGGCAGGAATCGGAACGATGTACATCTTCAGCGCCCTCACCACCGTCGTGAAGCTCCTGATGAGCCCCGACGCACTCACCAGCATGTACTCCTGGCAAGTCGGAACCCTCAGCCTCTCCAGCTGGAAGGCCGTTCCCGTGGTGACCGTCATCACCATCGCCTGCGTGGTCCTCTCCTGCATCCTCTCGCAGAGGCTCAACGTCATGGCCACCGGTGACGAGAACGCCAAGGCCCTCGGAATCGATCCCGACCTACACAGGACCATCTTCCTCATCATCTCCGGCATCCTCGCCGCGGGAATCGTCAGCTTCGTCGGACTCATCGGTTTCGTCGGACTGGTGGCACCCCACGTCTGCAGGATCTTCATCGGAGCAGACAACAGATACCTCATACCCTCCAGCGCCCTTTTCGGTGCCACCCTCATGCTCGTGGCCGACCAGATCGGACAGTCCCTGGCCACACAGATGCCCGTGGGAGTCATCATGGCGTTCTTCGGAGGACCCGCGTTCATCCTCCTCATCATGAGGAAGAGCAGGAGCGCCTGGTGATACCATGACCACGATAGAGTTCAAGGATGTCAACTTCGGATACTCCGAGGACCGGTTGGTCCTCAGGGACATCAACCTCACCATCTCGGAACCCGGACTGTACTGCATCATAGGGCCCAACGGGGTCGGAAAGTCCACCATCGCGAAATGCATAAGCCGCATCATCGAACCCGTCTCAGGAACCATCCTGCTCGACGGGAAGGACCTGAAGGAGTACACGCTCAAGGATGTGGCCAAGCAGGTCGCCTTCGTCCCCGCCCACCAGGCGGACGTCTTCTCGATGTCCGTGGTGGACACGATCCTCGTGGGACGCTACAACCACAACAGGTGGGGATCCCACAAGAATGACATGAAGAAC
>JAKSHU010000118.1 GCA_024399175.1 archaeon | reverse complement strand
CCGTTACTCTGCACAATCGTGTCCGGCCATCAACAGGATGGTCGAACATAGCCACGAAGGCAAGTTCCCGACCCGAGAAAGACGGGTCGGGAGAGAGCAGCTGTTCACTGCTTCTGTGTGTCGGAGACGACAGGCCTTGTCACGCCCATCGACTTCTTTCCTCTGATGTATCCGAGCATCTTTTTTCACCTCTGTCCCGAAGGACACATCTAGGTAAATTTAGGCATTATTAAATTTTTGCGATGAAATTTAGTTATGCCTAATTTCAAGTGGCCGACCAGATTTCAGGGAAGATGATCCAGTCAGGGAATCCTGCGTCCCTGGCGATAGTCCGTGGCGCCGTGCAGGACGATGTAGAGGACGAACGATGCCGCGGAGACGATTCCAGCGGCCACATACATGTCGGAATAGCCGAAGCTGTCGGCGATGGCCCCAAGGATCACGGGCCCAATTGCCAATGCGATGTCGTATGAGTTCAGGAAGGTGGATATGCAGGACGAGTACCTCTCCGGCTCCACACGCCTGATGGCGATGGACTGTCCGACGGCCTGCATGTATGCGATGATGAATCCCATCGCGGCACCGCACAGGTATACGGATGCGGGAGTGTGCACCCAGGCGAAGATGAAGAGCGACATCGTGTAGAGCACGAAGCAGGGGATCAGGACGGAGTTGTCGCCATACCTGTCCGGGACCCGGGACAGGAGCGTCCGGGAGATGAGGGTGGCTATGGCCTCAACGAGGAAGAAGTTCATCATCGCACCCTCCTGGTGGATGTCCTCACCGTAGACCGTGGTGAATGTCAGCAGGGACGAATAGGATATTCCGAACACCAGCATCACGGCGGAGATCCTGAACGCCGCGGGCTCGAAATGCCTCTGCCTGACCACCGGCATGTCGTCGGACCGGACGACGGGCTGGCCCGACCTGAGCAGGAGCGACAGGACCAGAGGGATAAAGCAGCACACTGCCGCGGCGCGGAATATGCCCGTGTAGTCGCCACCGTACTCCATGTACATGCTGAAGTAGGGGGCGATCGCCGAGGCCAGAGTGAATGCGAGCATGAAGACCCCGAGACCCTCGGCACGACGTGCGGCGGGAATGACCGAGGCCACCAGACTGTTCGCGCACAGAAGACCCAGACCATAGAACACACCGTGGAGGACACGTACCACGCAGTACTGTGCCAGGTCGGTGCAGAGCGGGTAGAACAGGCACACGATCCCTCCGAGAAGTCCGGAGACCGCCAGACATCTCCTCCTGCCGATCGAATCGATGCGGGGGCCGAGATAGATGCGTGCGCCCAGGGCACCGATGAGGAATGTGCAGGCAGCGAGGGAGGACACAGAGGGAGAAGTCCCGAACGCATGCGCGGAATATCCCGTGGAGCTGAGAAGCACGAGGAGATAGGTCGCGGTGAAACAGAATCCGATCGCGATCAGGACCAGGAAGTCGCGGTTGAGAAGTCTCTGCCTTGCCATATGCCTGCCTTGGATTGACGTTGGAAACGGGATGACGGAACCAGTACTTCAACCTGCACTCGGAGACAGGATATGATCACAGAGTGTTGCGCACGACCCTTCCCCGATCCACCAGCAGGACGTCAGACTCGTCGAGCAGGGATTCATCGAACCCTGTGACGGAGAACAGTCCGAAAAGCAATCTGTACCCGTCAAGTTTCCTGATGGATGCGGACTTCTCCCTCAGCGAGGTCAGGACCTTGTGGGGGACGGGCCTGTTGTCCCAGTACTTGCATTCCCCCAGGAACGCGACCTTCTCGGTGTCGTTGACTGCGACGACATCCACCTCTGTGTCACCGGACCACCAGCTGCCCACCTTCTCGGGAACGAATCCGAGCTCTTCCGTCATCCCGGACACCGCCTCGCGACAGAGCTCCTCGAAGACGAAGCTGACATGGGAGTCGATGAAGTTCGCGTGCAGAGCGTTCAGTGCGAGGAGCGGGTTGTCCATCGGCAGGAAGGACATGTACGGGTACACGAATCTGAACCAGAACATGGTGAAGTTGTCCCCGATGACATACAGGGCCTGTTTGCTGCTCTCGGGATCCTTCTCCGTCACAGGCACGATCCGCCTGAGCATGCGGATGCTTATCAGCTTCCTCAGATACGGTCCCAGCGTGGTGGAGGGAATCTCCACGGCCCCTGCGATGTCGCTCAGCCTGCCGTTCCCGTTGGCCACGCCCCTCATGATCGACATGTATGCGGAGAGGCTCTTCACCTCCCCTCTCAGAAGCACCTCGGGTTCGTTGAAGAGCACCGAGCTCGACTCGAACACGTGCTCGCACAGATTCTGCTCGAGAGGACCGTCATCGAACATCTCCATGTATCTCGGGACTCCGCCGAGAACCGCATAGCTCTCCACAGATGCACAGTAGTACTCTCCCCTCACCTCGTCGAAGGACAGGGGCTGGAGCACCATGCGACGGGTGAAACGTCCGTAGAGCGGGCTGCCGTAGTCGTCACAGAGGCCTTCGAGCACGGAGATGTGGGAACCGCACAGGATCAGATGGAACCTCTTTCCGGAAAGCACTTCGTCCCAGATGTACTGAAACTCCGAACTGGCACCGTCATCGGAGTTGAGGATATTCTGGAACTCGTCGAGTGCCACGAACATCTCCCTGTCCAGCGATGCCAGGTAGGTGAACGCCGCGGTCCCGACAAGTACGGTCAGCGAATCCGAGAAGTCCTCCAGCAGACGGGCCCTGTTCTGGGCGGTGGCGAGGAAGTACAATGCCGTTCTGCCCCTGAGGAACTCCTTGATGAGACGGGTCTTGCCAACCCTGCGGCGACCGGTGAGCAGAGTGAACGAGGCACCCTGCTGTGCATCTCTTTCCAGAAGCCCCATCTCCTTCGCCCTGCCGATGAATTCCATAGTTTGAGATGGATTATTAATTATATAATTATTATTTGATTAATAATTATTGAGGACCTTGCCTACCGAACATTCCACAGATCTGACACGGAATGTCCTTGAAAAGGGGCACCCTCACAGAATCACATACGATCTGATTGACTGGAGGTCGCTTGCAGAGAAGATGTCCTGCGAAGGACATACGGAAAAATGAGGTGAAAGGGGGTTTGAGATTGTCCGTGGGGGACCATCCGCCCCGGACAGGAGCGGAATTGGTTCCCTCATTGGTGCATGATCATGAACTTCTCGAGGAGGTCGTAGGCCTCGACGAGCGTCTCCATGGGGGGCAGGAGGATGGTCCTGAAGTGACTCTGACCGAACTCCTTGCAGAATCCGGATCCGTGGACGAAGACGATTCCGGTCTCGTTGATGACGTCGAGACAGAAGTCCTTATCCGACTTCCAGGTGCTTCCGAGATCGACCTTGGGGAAGGAGTACAGTGCTCCGGGACTCCTGTTGGTGGAGATTCCAGGGATCTCGTTGAGCCTCTTGTAGGTAAAGTCGGCCCTCTCCTTGAGCTTCCTGTTGAGCTCCTCGATGTATCCCTGGGGACCCTGGAGAGAGACCCTCGCGGCCTCCTGGCAGGGGACGTTGGGGCAGATCCTTGCACGGAACTGCTTCATCATTCCCTCGCGGATCTCGTCCATCAGACCGTTCTTGTCCATGAAGTAGCAGTATCCCTGCCTCCATCCGGGCATGAGGTTGACCTTGGAGAATCCGTTGAGGATCACACGGGGGATGTCGTCGGGAAGACGGGACATGGAGAAGAATTCGCCCTCGAAGACGATCTTGTCGTAGATCTCGTCGGAGATGACGGGGATGTCGAACTCCGCGGCGAGGTCTCCGATGGCCCTGAGGTCCTTCTCCTGGTAGACAGCACCGGTGGGGTTGTTGGGGTTGATGACGACGATTGCCTTGGTCCTGTTGGTGATCCTGGAGCGGATCATGTCGACATCGGGCCTCCAGTTCTCCTCCTCGATCATCCTATAGGGGACGACCTTTCCCTCGTAGAACTCGATGAACTGTGCGTAGGAGGGGTAGCCGGGACCGGGAACGAGGACCTCGTCTCCGGGTTCGATCATCGCACCCATCATGATGTTGATGCACTCGGAGACTCCGGCGGTGACGTAGACGTCCTTGACATCGATCCTGACACCGTTCTTCTCGAACTCACGGTCGACGATGGCCTGCCTGAGGTCGAGGTTTCCCTGGGAGTCCCCGTATCCGTTGTCGGTATTGTCAACGGCCTGCCTGAGGGTCTCCTTGAAGTACTCGGGAGTCTCGAAGTCCCACTTGTTGGGGTCACCTATGTTGAAGTTGTACATCTTCATACCGCGGGCGGCGGCAGCGGCGGCGGGAACGGTGACCTCACGGATCGCATAATTCATACCCATAGAACGCCTAGATGCTCTCATTTTCTTCTGCATAGGATTTACCTTCTTTCGGCGTTAATCGGACTGCCCGATATAAATGTGCGCGTTAAAAGAACCCATATGCGAGAGTCAGGACACGAGGGCCAGGGCGACGGAGTAATCGGTGGCGACGATGTCCATGCGGGGAATCCTGCACTGCTCTCCGAGGCAGATGGAATACTGCGCCCCGCCGCTGGTCTGATGCCAGACATGGACGGTCTCGCCGGCCAGGACCTGGGTCTCGCCACCGGTGTACAGCGAGGGGACCGGCACGTCGTCCCTGCCGATCACGATCCCGAACGAGAACGACCTGCTGGAACTTGCGGAGTCAAAGGTCACGTCCACCACATACACACGTTCCATCTGGGACTCGTTCGTGTATCTGAGATGTGCCGTTCCGGAGCATTCCTCCCCCTCGAGCGTGCCCGTCACCTGATAGTCGTGCGGAAGCTCGCGCGGATCCCGGTCCGCGTTGGCCATCGTCTCAGAAACGAGCCACAGTGCGGCCACACCGACCACGATGAGAACGACCATCATGACCGCTGCGCCTCTGCTGACTCCCTCAATTGCCATATGGAGCAATTATCCAACTTCCATATAAGCCCGTTGACGGCCACCCCCGGCCCACGCACGCGCGTTCAACCAAAATATATATGCGCGCCAGCCATCAGACGGGACATGGCCATGATAAAACTCGGAAAGAACCACCTCAGGTGGTGTTTCCAGTGCAACCTTCCGATCATGGAGGCCAAGATCTGCCCCGTCTGCGGTGCGGAGACCTCCCTCACGGAACTCACCCCTCCCGCCGACTCCCGTCCGGCGTTCGACTTCGACATCGAGAGAGCGAGAAGACTCGCCGACGAATGCTTCGGAGAGGGATGCGGAAAGGCGATGCTCCCCGACGGACACGTCGCCATCATGAACAAGTGCCCCGCCATCGACAGGATGGAGGAGATCCTCTCCGACGGAACCATCGTCGCCACGGAGAGGTTCGACCTCGGAATCGGATGGAGGTTCATCATACGCACCCAGGGTGCGATGCGCATCGCCAATGTGATGACCAAGGGATACGTCATCCTCAACCCCGATGCCGTCCCCTTCGTGCAGGAGAACAAGAACCTG
>JAKSHU010000117.1 GCA_024399175.1 archaeon | reverse complement strand
TCACAAAGGCACGTCGAACTGAGGACGGATTCACCTGTAGAATTTCGATACGGAATCCTGGGCCCATTCGAACTGGCTCATGTAGTCCCCGGAGAACTTGTTCATGTACTCGGGGTTGCCCTTGAAGTACTCATAGGCGTCGCAGAGGAAGTGCTCGGGAACGACGAAGCACTCCTTCCTGTCGATGTGGATCATCCTGCCGACACCGGCCTTGTCCAGGGTCGTGCCGAGATCCTTGATGATCTTTGAAAGGTAATCCATCGACTTGTGCGTGCAGTCGGGATCCTTGAAGAGCGCCTCGCAGAGCTCCTTCTTGGAGACGACGGCGCCCTTGCGGTCGACGAGATATGCCAGGACCTCCTTGGCGGGCCTTCTGGAGAAGCTGACAGGTTCGCCGTCGACGTAGATCTCGAAGTTTCCGAACGTGTGGACGAAGACGGGGACCTCGGGTGCGGTGACCGGACTGCGGAGGTTCTCAAGCTCCTTCTTGACGGACTTGGAGCTGATGGGCTTCATGAGATATCCGCTCGCGTGGAGCGAGAACGCGTCACCCATGTACTCGGAATAGGCAGTCGCGAAGATCAGGTTGATCTTCGGGTTGATCGACTTGAGCTTCTTTGCAAGGTCGATTCCGCTCATCTCGGGCATCGCGATGTCAAGGAATGCGATGTCGGGGCACGTCTTCTCCGCGAAGGAGATGGCGGCGGAGGCGGAATTGAACGGATAGAGCTCGGCATCGGGAAGATTGATCTTGATTGCTCCAGTGATGAGGGCGAGTGCATCCTCTTCATCGTCGACGGCGAACACTATCATCTTATCTCCACCTCATAGACATCCAACAATAAAAACTAGTCCCATCAAAAGAACGGCAAGCCCGTCCGTGCACGGAGGCGAAGATGAAATGGAGGAGAGGGGCCGAGGCCCCTGTGATCGGTTTTTGTCACATGAAGGCAAGCAACGTGGCGACCGTGAGAAGAATCTCGACGAAACAGCCGAGCTTGATCAGTTTGACCTTCATATCCAGGGACTTCAGGGAGTCCTCAGCAACATATCCATCCATTTTTAATCACCTTGTTTTAGAATTTAATTCGGATCGTTGTTGTGATCGATGGAAATCGTTTCAGTCTCGGGGGAACAGACGGCTCCGCAGGAACCGTGGCTGACCGAACGGGCCGCCTTCTCCAGACACAGGATGTCATCATCGGAGACCTGGGCAAGCACGGGAACTCCGCCGTCGAGCTCTGAGATCTGATCCTCGAGGTCCATCGACACCGTGACGGTGTGAAGCAGGACACAGAGGGTGAAGATGCAGAGCGCGAGTTCGATGTAGTCTCCGTAGAGCCTTGAGTTTCTGGAGTTTGATTTGAATTTCATAGGCATCGCCCGGGGTTATTCCCCTTTGTCTAGTAGACAATAGTAGACAGTCTATATAACGGTTCTGTCTATTCGGACAAGGAATAGACAGAATGAATCCAATCTTAAACACCCCGTTCCATCATGGAAAACGGAAAAATTTGGTGTAAACGTAGACATCCGTGTATGTCGCTGCATCATATCGGGCCGATGCGATTGAGACAATAGACAGAGCTTGTCTATTTACAGAAGATAACCTCATTCGGTGCCGGCCGAAGTGCGGGGGAGTGTGACCGTGACCGTGGTTCCCGAACCGATAACGCTCTCGATGTCCATGGATCCTCCGAGGGTGTTGGCGACACGTGTCCTCAGATTGGCGATCCCCACGTGGGAACGTTCCGTGTTCATCGGGGCGGAGGTGTCGAATCCCACACCGCCGTCCGTGACGACGATCACACGGCTTTCCCCTTCGCCGAGGATGCTGATGCGGAGAGTGCCTCCCTGCGGACGCCTGGCGAGTCCGTGCTTGACCGCGTTCTCGGCGAGGATCTGTATGGTCAGCGGAGGGACCTCGAAGTCGGTGCAGTGAACGTCATAGACGATGTCCAGCCTGTCCTTGTAACGGAGCTTCTCCAGATAGAGATAGGCCCTCACATGCTCCAGCTCCTTCTCCACCGGGATGAGCGGGACGTCGTTGATGGACCTCAGGTTCGAGGTGATGTACAGCTTGAGCTTCCCCAGCGCCTCGGCGACATCCTGGGATATGAAGTCCTGGGAGGAGAGATCGTCGAACATCCTCGACAGGTCCTCGGGGAAGATCCTGGAGACGGACTGGGTGTACTGCTTCTTGTCGAGCTCCGCGGACATGCGCACGAGCTTGTCCCCGCGGTAATGGTAGAGGTAGGGGATGACGACGATGCACGGGAACAGCGTGAGGAGATAGTGGATGGTGGTGTAGTACCTCGGCAACATCAGGATTATGCCGAGGATGGAGAAGACCATCGTTCCGAAGAAGAGCAGTCCGATCCTCTTGTTGCGCGACAGGTGGAGACAGGCCGCGAGATACAGGAGGTTCTCCGTCACGGGGGCCAGGAACATCAGTACATACAGATTGCCGTGGACGATCGATCCCCCGTCCATCCACCAGAGGTTGTGGGTGGCGATGTTCTGCAGGAGGAGGAATCCCTCGATGACCACGAGGGCGATGGTGATGCGGAGATAGATGTCGTGCAGACGCCTGTCCGGGTCGATGAAGTGACGGAGCGCGTAGACCAGGAGCGCCACGGTGAACGAGGCGAGATAGTATCCGAGATTGAAGAACACGAACACCAGCCTGGGGACGAGGTATGCCTTCCAGAACAGCAGTCCGCAGGTGTCGGAGATGAAGCACAGGAGGATGAGGGTCAGGACCCAGACGCAGCACCTGCTCTTGATGCGGTAGTGCGTGTCCAGACGCAGGACTATGATGAAGATGGAGGTGACCACCATCGCGGAGGCGTCGAGAGTGAGGAACGCCAGATAGTCGGGCTCGGCCACCCGACCTATGCTGAGGAGGACCATGACGAACAGTGCCGCGACGACCAGCGGGAGGACAAGGATGTGGAATCCCCTCTCGAGACAGGACAGGTTCATTTCCTGCCTCCCGGGATGTTGATGGAGATGATCACGTGTCCGTCGGGGGAGACGACCCTTCCGACCCTTCCGGCGCACATGAGGGACACCCTCTTGGAGATGGCGAACTCCTCTGTCTGGAAGCAGTCCTTCTCGAAGTTGTCGAGCTTGTCCTTGTCGACGCCGAGGGCGTTTATGGTGACGAGGTGTCCGCCCACCACCCTTTCGGAGGACACCATGACGTCCAGACGCTCCTGGCCCTTCTCCAGGGTGTTGGAGATGTATGATGCGAGTATCGTGCGCAGGGTGAGGGAGGGGATGACGAAGTCCCTGTCGAGGAGCTCGTAGGTGACGTTGAGCCTGTCACCGTACGTGATTACCTTGAGCTCCTCCAGGACCTTCAGCTGCTCGACCTCGATCTGGAACGGGATCGGACGGGTCAGGGTCACCGAGTCCAGACTGCTACGGAGGTAGAGTCCCAGACTCGAGAGGGCATCTATGCTGCGCTCGTTGTTTCCGGGGAGGTTCATTATCGATGACAGGGAGTTGAAGAGGAAATGAGGTGCCAGCTGGAGCGACAGGGCCTCGTCGTCGCGGATGCGGGTCTGCATCTCGTTCTCCAGCAGGAGGTCGCTGCGGTAGACGAACTCCACGGCGAACAGGAGGATGGCGGCATAGGAGATCATGACACGGAAAAGGGCGATGTCCGTGTACAGGACCTCGACGAGGAGTCCCGCACCGGGGGCGAGGGAGAACAGGTAGAGGAGGATCTTGGTCTTCCTGTGCAGGTCGCCGAGATGGTTGACGTGCAGGGAGCAGACGATCAGGAGGGCGGACAGGACCAGATAGAGCATCACACCCCGGTCGTCGAAGAAGTTCTCGAGCATCTCGGGATCCGTGAGGAAGCCTGTGAAGAACATCGCGAGACTCACTGCCCAGGCGAAGAGTGTGATGAGCAGAGGGATCAGGAGACGGGGATCCTGGATCCTGAGAGGGATGCGGTTCAGCATCAGGGAGAACACATGGAAGCAGAAGAGCACGGCCACCAGGATGCACATCTCCAGGGAGAGGAGATATCCGTCGTTCAGAGGGGAGATGTCGTCCAGATGGTCCCAGTGGTCGAGATCAAGGAACAGCATCACGGATATCAGCAGGACGATGGTGAAGAACACCAGGGTGTGATCGCTGCGCGAGTTGTTGAAGAGGATCATCGGACAGAAAGACAGGAGTGTGATCATGCCGATGAACTCCATGGAGATGTTGACGGTCCTGGAGGACACATCGGTGAATCCGGGGAGCATCAGAGCCAGCAGGGCGTACGCTGACATGGTGACGATGACAGCCGTTATGACCACACAGTATGCCCTGACGAGATTTCTCTGCATAATATCCATTAGAGATATGACAAATTCCGTTGAACAACAATTGAATTTTAATTATGGAATTTGTCTAAATAGACAACAAAATAGACACTATAAATAGGTTGCCGTGTCCTGAAGACAGAACAGGACACGGCGGAGGAACAATCAGTTCCGGGAGGCCACCATTTCGAGGAAGTACTCGTGGACGGTGGTGTCCGAGGTGATCTCGGGATGGAAGGAGGTCGCGAGCATATGGCCCTGTCTGGCGGCGACGATGTTCCCGTCGACACGCGAGAGGATCTTCACGCCCCCGCCGACCTTCTCGATGTAGGGGGCACGGATGAAGGTCATCGGAATCTCGCCGCGGTCCGCGAAGGACTCGGTGGCGTAGAAACTGCCGAGCTGCCTTCCGTAGGCGTTCCTCCTGACGGTGATGTCCATCGTGGCCAGGGAGGGCACGCCACCCTCGACGTCCTTGGCGAGGACGATCATCCCCGCGCAGGTCCCGAAGACGGGGAGGCCATCGGCCACCCTCCTGCGGAGGTCCTCGAGGATGTCCAGCTCCCTGAGGAGCTTGCCCATCACGGTGCTCTCCCCGCCGGGGATGATCAGGGCGTCGAAGGGTCTCTTCAGATCCTCCGAGTTCCTGATCTCGAAGAAGTCGGCACCGAGCCTGCTCAGCACCTTCTCGTGCTCCAGGAACGCTCCCTGCAGGGCAAGCACGGCGACCGTGACCATCTCACTGACCCCTCTCGGCCATGATGGTCTGGATCTCCTCTGCGTTGATTCCGACCATCGCGGGTCCGAGGTCGGTGGAGAGCTCCGCGAGCATCTTGGGATTGTTGTAGTTGGTGACGGCCTTGACGATGGCCTGGGCCCTCTTCTCGGGGTTTCCGGATGCGAAGATTCCGGATCCGACGAAGACTCCCTCGGCTCCGAGCTGCATCATGAGCGCGGCATCGGCGGGGGTCGCGACTCCTCCGGCGGCGAAGTTGACTACGGGGAGCTTTCCGTTGTCGTGGACGTACCTGACGAGATCGACGGGGGCCTGGAGCTGCTTGGCGGTCTCGTAGAGCTCGTCGGTGCGCTGGTTCTGGATCCTCCTGATCTCGGCGTTCATGGCCCTCATGTGGGACACGGCCTGGACAACGTCA
>JAKSHU010000116.1 GCA_024399175.1 archaeon | reverse complement strand
CCCATCATGGCCGGAAAGACCGTCATCCTGGTGGGGGACCACAAGCAGCTGCCTCCGATGTACGTGGAGAGGTACGACAAGGACGGTCTTCCGGAGGACGATCCCCTCGCCGTCCGCGAGAGGAGGTTCGCGGAGATGTACACCGAGCCCCTGTTCGAGACCCTCTTCGAGTCCTCCCCCGAGACCTCCAAGACGATGCTCACCACCCAGTACCGTATGGCCGAGCAGATCATGGGCGCCATCAACAGATTCTACGACGGAAAGCTGACCGCCGGATGCAGACCGGAGGACAAGGTCCACCGCTTCGACATCTCATCGGGAGACAAGAAGCTCATCGACGGCACCAACTCCGTCGTCTTCGTGGACTGCAGGGGAAGGAACGTCCTGCAGCAGGGAAGCACCTCCTTCGAGAACCCCGAGGAGGCCGCGGTCGTCACCAAGCTCGTGAAGCTGCTCGAGAAGAACTGCAGATACACCGCCGACGGAACCGAGGAGCTGCAGACCCAGACACCCGACTACAGGAAGATGAGCATGGGAATCATCACCCCCTACTCCGCCCAGGTCAGACTCATCCGCGGACAGACCGACATCTACTACAGCAACCTCAGGAGGGGAGGAAGGGAGTCCGCCTTCAAGACCCTCGGCGAGGAGAGGTTCATGATCCGCTCCGTGGACGACTTCCAGGGAGACGAGAGGGACGTCATCATCCTCTCGCTGGTCAGGACCAGCAGATCCAACTTCATATCGGACTTCAGGAGGCTGAACGTCGCCATGAGCCGTGCCAGGAGGCTCCTGGTCATCGTGGGCAACGCGGAGACCCTGGAGAAGCAGGACATCGACGTGGACAGGAACGGCAACCCCAGACCTGTCTACAAGGAGATCATAGAGGACATCAGGAAGAACGGCGGATACCTGACCGCCGAGGACATACTGGAGGCTGAGTGAAATGAGCAACGACATCAACGACAGCGAGAGGAATCCCGTGGTGGAGACCCACGTGGAGCTGCCCGCCACCAGGTTCCCCGTGACCATCAGCTACAACAACTACGACCTTGCATCGGGAATGGACTTCCTGGTGATGAAGATGCTGCAGCACGCGCAGGAGAGGGGCAACATAGACATGGGTACGCTGATGAAGACGTGCTGCGTCGCCGAGGAGATGCTGCCCTTCGTGCAGTTCGCCCTCGCCGACCTGAAGAAGCACAACATGGTCAGGGTCCCCGACGACCTGAGCAAGCTGAAGCCCAACACCCCCTGCAGGAACATGACGATCGTGGACCAGTACACCGACCTGGCGGACAGCGGACTCATCGCCGGTGAGACCATCACCTCCGACAGGAGGATGCTGTACTGCGAGGGCTGGAACCAGGTCCTGCAGAACGACAGGAGCTTCGAGATGGAGAACCCCTTCGTCTCCAGGCTCCCCGACAGGGAGATGCTGGAACAGTTCATCGTCGACCACAGGGGCGAGTACTGCGGCAACCTCAACGCCGAGGTCACCAGCGTCAGGATCCCCCCTGCGAGGAAGGCCACCGACAAGGATGACGGGGTGATGAAGCCCCAGGGATTCTCCTTCGTGCAGAAGGTCACGCTGGAGTTCAACTTCGACGGAACCTTCCGCGTCTCAGAGAACCAGGGAGTGTCCGCCGAGAGCCTCGCCAGGAGCAACAAGAAGTCCAGGGACGTCCTGAAGAACGTCAGGCCCGACCTGTTCGAGCTCGGATCCCGCTGTGACAGGTTCAAGAGGAGGAGCTGGAGCCTGGAGGCCCCCGCCGGCGTGGAGACCTTCCTGCTGCCTGGACACTTCATCTCCTTCGACGGACTGTTCCTCCACGGGGACAACTTCTCCGACATCACCTACGAGCCCAACCTGAGGCTCCCCGAGGGATTCGACGACTGCGATGCCATCCTCATCGAGGAGCGCAACCGCGCATACAGATACTGGTTCACGAAGTGTCCCTACACCGTCGCCGGACTGGAGGGAGAACCACTCGTGAGGAACGCCGTCGCCGTGCAAACCGTCCGCAGGGACGTCATCGACGGCCTCCTGGAGAAGGTGATTGCGAAGATCCCCACCGGACCCAAGGGACTGGAGACCCTTTCGATGATCGCCACCCAGATCAAGGACGACGAGATCTTCTTCAGCAGGATCAGGGAGGACCTGGCGGTCGGAAACCTCGACAAGCTCAGGACCATCTGCGACGGAGTCTCCGAGCTGAACGTCCCCGGACTGAAGGCGAAGTTCGTCAAGGCCCTGGAGGACACCCTCTGCCACTGGATCAGGAACGGATGCGACATGGACACCGCCACCAGGTTCTGGGACGCCTGCGAGTCCAGAGACTACAGGCTGTCCGGATACAGGTTCCTGCCCGTGATGCTCCAGAACTACCCCGCCACCGAGGTCGGCGAGTGGGTGTTCGGACTGAAGAACGAGTACGGATCCATCCTGGCCTCCGACAGGGTCTTCGTGGCCCTCGCGATGGAGACCATCGACTCCGGAACCGAGTTCAAGGCGAAGGCCCCCATTATGAAGATGATCGAGAGGGCCGGAAGGAACCTCGCCACCGTCAGGAGGATCTCCGGAATCCTCTCCGCGAAGAGGTACCACCTCGACATGGGCGCCATATCCCCCTCCGACGGAAAGGTCCTCGCGGATGCCGAGAAGGAACTGTTCGACGACATGACCAGGCTCGGCAAGCTGATGAGGCAGGACTCCGCGGGAAGGGAGGATGTCGACACCACCTACCGCGAGATCATGAACCTGCTGAGGATCTTCAGGCCCGTCGCCACCCTGTACACCAGCAAGCCCACCACCTACGGCCCCTCCATCGTCAGGGAGGAGGTCGGACTGGTGTTCTGCCGCAACCTGATGCAGAAGTTGGAGGATGCCCTCTTGGACCTCTTCGACATCAAGAGGCCGGTGAAGACCCAGATGGCCGAGCTGAGGAAGCTCGGAAAGATGGAGATGACCACACTGGACGACCTGGACGAGTTCATCAGGGAGCACTCGGAGATCACCACCACGGACGTCACCAGACCCGTCTACTTCGCCAGCCGCCAGAGGTACCTCGAGGCGGTCACCGCCGTCGAGAAGACCAGGAGGGAGTGACCGTGGAGAAACTTCTATTCGTCAATGCATGCGTCAACAGGGAGAGGTCAAGGACCCTCCGTCTCGCCAGGGAGGTCATCGCACGCCATCCCGAGTGCGAGGTCGACGAGATCGTCCTCGAGGACCTGGGACTCAGGCCTCTCGACTCGGAGACGGTGGACAGGAGGAACGGACTGGCCCGCGAGGGAAGGTTCGATGATCCCATCTTCGACATCGCCCACAGGTTCGCCGACGCAGACGTCATCGTGATCGCCACCCCCTTCTGGGAGAACGCCTTCAACTCCATGACGAAGATCTTCATGGAGCATTCGGGTGCCGTCGGAGTGGCGTTCAGGTACTCCGAGAGCGGGATGCCCGTCGGGATGTGCAGGGCGAGAAGACTCTACTATGTGACCACCCGCGGCGGACCCGTCCCCGACGAGGGGGACCTCGGGTTCAGGATCTACGAGAACGTCGCCCACACCTACGGCATCGAGGACGTGAGATGCATCAGTGCCAGCGCACTCGACATCATCACGAATGACGCCGAGGCCATAATGTCCGAGGCTGTGGAAAAAGTAAGGACGATGCTCATCTGAAGTAGATGTCTGGTCTCCTCTTGTCGAGGAAGTAGAGGTCCTTCATCGTCCGGTAGCCGGGCGAGCGTATCGGTCCGAGGACGGATGCATCAAGGTCGACGACCGTCATTTCCTCGCCGGAATAGTCCTCGCCGAGGACGAAACCGCGGGGATCGAATGCGACGCATCCTCCGCCGAACTCCGTACCCATGCCGTTGTCTCCGCAGGCGTTGCAGGCGCAGACGAATACCGTGTTGTCATAGGCTCTCGCGGGAAGCACGCGGTTCCAGGCGGATCTGCGTCTCTCCCCCGACAGTCCGGAGGCGGTAGGGACGAGAAGAACGTCAGCACCCTTCAGCGCGTACGTGGCGGCGATCTCCGGGAAGTGGGACTCCCAGCACAGGATGATCCCCAGCTCGGCCTTCTCCGTGTGGATGACCGGGAACGTGTCGCCCGCGACCATGTGCGGAGACTCCCTTTCGCCGAGATGGGTCTTGTGATACCTTCCGACGATCCTGCCTCCGGCGGCCACGACCTGTGTGATCCGGTCATCCCTGTCGGCGAATCCGAAGCAGACTGCCATCAGAGAATCCTCGGTCGTCCTGACGATGGTACGCACCTCCTCGGAGTCGTCGTCAAGAGGATGATCGGAGCTTCCGGGCATCGCGTATCCCGTGAGCGACAGCTCGGGGAAGCAGAGAAGGTCGACACCCTGCGAACGTGCCTCCGCGATGCAGCGCAGATGGGCATCCAGGTTCTTACGGACGTGTCCGACGACACTCTGCATGCTCACCAGTCCGACACGGAGGTTCTCCATGCCACGGGGATTAGTACAATCCTTATTATGCTTGACCCCCTATGGACAGGCGATTGAAATGTCCGGAAAGAAGGAACTCACCCAGATAGAACCGAGCGAGACGACCGTCACCCTCCTCAGGGACAATCTCGGGAACATCGGGATCGCCATACCGCTCTCCGAGGAGGATCTGGTGAAGGCGTTCAACTGGTTCACCGCGCACCAGGAGTCGGTCACCAGGGGATGTTCGACCACGGACCCCGCCGTGCTCGCCACGGCCATCAGGGAGCTCAACCCCTATGACGACCTGGTCATCAACGTGACCCATCTCAACAGAAGGCTCAAGGGTTCCGAATGAGGCCTGTCTTCGAGGGTTCCCCCTTCTCCTGGGACATAGTCGACGACACCCTCGTCATAAGGGGCGACGGGGACCTGGAGTATCCCGTCGGAGAGGACGGACGTCTGCAGATCCCGTGGTACTACCTCGACTTCCACTTCGTCAGATTCGAAGGGGAGATCACCTCCATCGGGGCGGAGACCTTCCACACCTCCGACCTGGTCACCGTCGACATACCCGATTCGGTGGTCTCCATCGGACCCCTCGCCTTCTGCGAGTGCAGGTCGCTGGAGAACGTGAACCTCGGAAAGGGGCTCAGGACCATCGGTGAGTACGCCTTCATGGACTGCGACCGTCTCGGAAGGATTGACCTCGGGGAGATCGTCACGGAGATCGGCTACAACGCCTTCGAGAACTGCACCGGACTGATGGCCTTCACCTCCTCCCCCGTGCTGGAATCCCTCGGGGACCACGCCTTCCTCAACTGCAGGTGCCTGAGGGCCGTCGCCCTTCCGTCTACGGTCAGGCACATCGGACGCAACCCCTTCGCGGACTGCATCGTGATGGGAATGGTCACAATCGATGCAGGATGTGAGGCATATGTCACGGAGAACGGAGTCGTGTACACCTCCGACCGCACCGAGATCGTCTCCTATCCCGCCTTCAGGACGGGACCGTTCAGGGTCCCCGACACCGTGAGGAGGATCCGCGGAGGAGCGTTC
>JAKSHU010000115.1 GCA_024399175.1 archaeon | reverse complement strand
GGACCGCTATGGATTAGACCCTGAATCTAACGTCGTTGGCCAGGCTTGACTACCCCTGCGTGTATGCACCCACAGTAGGTTTTACTATAAAAAGGCAATCAAAAGGTGAAATATGGTTTGATACTGGGCACGAGACCCAGTGTATGGACTCGAGTCGCTTGGACAATCAAGCCTTCATGATTTTGAGCCAGCCGTCGCAGGTGTACACCGCGAGCTTCCTCTCGTTGAGGTACTGCTCAAACTCTTCCCAGCTGATGACGACGATCCTGTCGTTGTGTCCCTTGGTGAACTGAATACCGGTAAGGGTGTCCCTGACGCGTCCAGGGAAGAGTCCCTTGAGCCTTGCGTATTCCCTTACTTCACGCATAGATTCGCATTTGTCCATTGCCATTTTTAATCCCCCATCCTAAAGACGGAACAGTATGCAAATTCACTACCAGACTATATAGAAATTTCTCTGATTTTGGCGAGCCAGCAGTCAGAATCTAAACATTTAATCAATCCAAAAACAGGAGAATCCGAGATGCGTTACGAACCGTAACTCCTGCACACCGCCTGGCTTCTGCCAAAACTATAATACGTCGACACATATCCAAAAGCATGGATGGGCAGTCCAGACAGACCAACGGCACAACGAAATCCAACAACATGACCCCCGAGAAGGCCATGGAGATGGGAGTCAAATTCGGAATCGCATATGACTCCATCGCCGTGATCAGGGATTCAGATCCGAGCAGCATGATGATCAGCCAGTCCTTGATCTCCGGACTGCTGTCTGCCGGCGCCAGGGTTATCGATGCAGGGATCGTTCCCGTGCCCGTCGCACATGTCGCACTGTCCTCACAATGCAGACTTCTGATGTCGGTCGGAAATCCCGACACGGATGGAAGGTTCTGCGGAATCAACGTCTTCGATCATGACGGGACCCCCCTGACCGAGGACCAGATCCTCGAGACGCTCCGCAGGAAGGAGTATGAACTGCCTGACTACAGGAACATCGGACAGCTGGTCCAGTACAACGAATCCTCGGAAAGGTACATCCAGAAGGTGAAGTCCCTCAATGTGTCCTCTCAGGGATATGTCATCCTTGACTGTGGATGTGGAAGCACATCCATATGTGGCCCCCAACTCCTGGAGAGCATCGGTGCCGACACCGTCGCGTTCAACACCCACAAATGCAACGGAAGGCTGCCCCGTGCCCCCGGACTCCAGAAGACCAATCTGATGAACATCTCCAATTTCGTGAACGCCAGCATAGGCAGCATCGGAGTGGCCTTCAACGGTGACGGAACCCGCCTGGCACTCATGGATGAAAGTGGAAAGTACGTCCCGGGAGACAGACTTCTCGCACTGCTCCTGATGTATCTCCAGCCCAACGTGGCGGTCATCCCGTTCGACTCCCCCTGCGTGGTGGAGGATGCGTTCATGCACCCCCTCGGCATGAGAGATGCGGAGGATGCGGGAGAACGCAGACTCATCAGGACCCAGAACAACCTCGGTTCGATTATCGATGCGATGAAAGAGAACAATGCGGACTTCGGTGCACTCAACGACGGGACCTTCATCTTCCCTCAGATCGGATACTGCCCCGACGCCCTGTTTGCCTGCACCATCATAAGCGAACTGGCAGGAAAGAGGAGCATACGCAACGTCCTCGAGGAGATCCCACTCTATTCCAACAGGACCCTGAGGATCGAGTTCGACGGCAACCTCAAGCTTTTCAACAACAAGCTCAGCGAGAAGATCAAGGACTACGATGTGTCCGAGGTCTGTTTCTCCGGAGAATCCTGGAAGATGATCCTCAAGAAGGGAACCTACATCATCAAGCAGAGTCCGACCGATCCCTCGAAACTCACCGTGTTCGCGGAATCATATGACGTCATCTACCTGATCACGATGCTGGAACAGGCGAGGGACATCATCCGCGCCTGCATCTGATCATTCCACAGGTGTCCCGTCCGCATAGAGCATCGGGAGGGAGATCTCGTCCCCGCAGGAGTTGTAGACCCTCCAGCTCCGCCTGTCATATGGCTGACAGGTGATGAAATGCACTCCGCCCATGTGTCCGAACACCTCGTAGTCGTCATCGGAGGCCTCGGCGGAGAATCCGGGGTGAGAGTGGGCGCTGCCCGAACGGCTGAAGTCGATCGGGTCCATCCAGTCCATGATGAAACTGTGGGAGTCCCCGAATATCGTTCCGGGGAGCATCACCATCTCGTCGATTATGCCATCGTGCATGCAGTGCAGGCAGATGAACTCGTCTGGGTATGTGGATTTCGCGGCCTCGTTGAGTCCGTCTATGAAGTCCACGCTGACCCCCTTGAGCCTCATCATATGGCGTTCACCAGTTTCTCCCTGACACGGCAGTAGAAGTCCTTGTCGAACCTTATGAAGCGCACCTTCTCGTGGGACCTGACACAGTCAACCCTCGATCCACCCGCGATGGGGTGTTCCGCCTGACCGTCGATGACCAGGATGCATCCCTTGTCGAGAACGCACTCGATGGAGATCTTCGAATCTGATGGAACCACGAAGGGTCTGGAGGCGAACTTGTACGCGGCCATGGGGACGATGACGAACGCGTTCACACGGGGATCGATGATGGGTGCCCCGAGACTCATCGCGTAACAGGTAGAACCCGTGGGAGTGGACACTATGATCCCGTCCGCACGCACCTCCGTCGCCAGCTTGTCATCGACGTACACCTTGAACTGCCTGATCTTGGCCACGGAGTCGGTGTGAATCACCAGCTCGTTCACCGCGGGTTCGACCGCCTCCCCGTTGCAGAGGGTATCGAGCTTGAACCTCTCCTCGATGGTGTACTCCCCGCGGCGAAGCCTGCTTATTCCATCCTCGATGTCCTCGACATCGATCTCCGCAAGGAATCCGACGCCTCCGCCGTTGATTCCAATCACGGCGGCACCGTTCTGCATCGCCGTGCGCAGGATGGTTCCGTCACCGCCGATGGTGACGATGATGTCCACCTCCATCTCGTTCATGGGTACACCCTCGAGCCCGAGGACCTCCCCCGCGGCGCTGTCCAGGACCACCTTCTCCCCCTCGAGGGCCCTGTATGTGCGCTCGACGTACTCCCGGGCCTTGGGAATGTTGGGGTTTACGAGCAGCCCGTAGACGGGATTGGTCTTGGCGAACGTGTGTCCGTTCACCACGAAGTCGAACAGGTCGGGGCTGTTGCAGGCGATGAAGTTGGAACGTGCATCGAGGTCGAAGGGCATGTCGAAAGGAGCCCCGCTGAGATCATATATGCATCCGCCGGCCTCCATCAGCAGAAGATAGCTGGCAGCGATGTCCACCACGCGGATGGCCCGGGAGTACCTCTCAGAGTTCATGTAGAATCCATCCGCCTGTCCCTCGGCCACCAGAGCCATCTCCAGGGAGGAGCAGCCGTACGAGCGGGAGGACTTGACTCTCTTGGCCAGCTGGAACGCCTTGGGGTCGGCACCGTTCCCGAGATAGATCATCATGAACAGTTCCTTGGGATTGAGGGGACGGACGTGCACCCTCTTCCCGTTCTTGAATGTTCCAGATCCCTTGACGGCCCACATGCTGTCGCCGGTGGCGAGATTGCGGAGATAGGCCGTGTGGAGATCGGACAGGGACTTCCTTCCGACCGCCATGGATATCGTGTACATCGGCACTCCGGCAATCGAGTTGGAGGTTCCGTCGATGGGATCGAGGACGAGGACCTCCTCGAAACCGTTGTCCACATAACCGATCTCCTCGCTGAGGACGTTCAGCGGCACGTTGTGACGGAGGATGTAGTCGAGGACAGTGTTCTCGGCGACCTTGTCCACCTCCGATGTCGGAGTTCCGTCAGCGCCGATCTCCAGGTCCACACCTCTTTCCTCCAGGGTGGGGATCAGGTCTACAGCCTTCTTCACTGCATCAGCAATCGCGGACAGAGTATCCAACAGGGATTCCATAGCCACAGTATCTTTTGCCTGCCTTTAACCGTTATCCCGACGGAAAGCTCCAAGGGATTATGAACGTTGAACGAATCCGGTGGTCATGGAACCGCTTGCATTCTCTGACGGGACCGTGTTCTCCGAGAGGAGGAGACTCTACACGATTTCCGCCGCCCCCGGCGTTCGCACATACGGTGAGCGCAGACCAGTCGTCGACGGCATCGAATACCTCGAATGGGACCCCCGCAGAAGCAAGCTGGCGGCATATCTCGCCAACGGAGGGAAAGTGCTGCCGATCAGGCACGACAGCAACGTGCTCTATCTGGGTGCATCAAGCGGAACGACCCCCTCGCACGTGTCGGACATCGTGAAGGACGGGAAGGTGTACTGCGTCGAGTTCGCTCCGAGGATGTTCAGGGAGCTTGTCAGCAACTCACAGCCCCGCCCCAACATGATGCCCATCCTCGCGGATGCCACCAAGCCCTCCGAGTACGAGTTCATGGTGTCGGACATCGATGTCGTCTACCAGGATGTGGCACAGAAGAACCAGGCAGACATCCTCGCGGACAACATGGACAAGTTCAATGCCAGATTCGGAATGGTCGCGGTGAAGGCTCGTTCAGAGGATGTCACCGAGGAACCGAAGGTCATATTCCAGCGCACCGAACAGAGACTGAGGGACCGCGGATTCAGGATCCTCGACGTGCTGAGTCTGGAACCCTACGAGATCTCGCACGTGATGATCGTGGTGGAGAGAGCATGAGTCCCGAGGACACCGACCAGACCGTGTACACCGTAGCCTTCGACGGCGACCGCTTCCTCATGGTCTGGAACTCCAAGAGGAACGGATGGGAGATGCCCGGAGGACACGTGAAGTCGGGGGAGACCCTGGAACAGGCTGCCGTGAGAGAGTTCGAGGAGGAGGCGGGACACTCGGTGGAACTGCTCGGGATCCGTCCATTGGAGGGTTGCCACGTCTGTGCAGCCAGGCTCGGAGACCGCATCTCCGAACACCCCGAGATGCGCGTGGAACTGTTCACGGAGATTCCCGAGGAGCTCTTCTTCGACCGCGAGGAGTATGTGGATGTAATCTCCTGGGCCAGGTCCGTTATTATGGGAAAGTGAGACTCCCCACTCATCTTTAAATACAGCTTTATAATAAGGAGGCTCAGCCTCGCCGCCTAATGGAGTGAACATTATGGCAAGAATGCACACAAGAAGAAAGGGAAAAGCTTGCAGCAAACGCCCTATGGTAACTGAGAATCCCGCCTGGGTCCCCATCAACGCCACCGAAATTGAGGACCTCGTCGAGAAGTTCACCAAAGAGGGAGTTAGCCCTGCAATGATCGGAATGATCCTCAGGGACCAGTACGCAGTTCCTAACGTAAAGCTCGCAACCGGCAAGACCGTCACCGAGATCCAGGCCGCAAGGGGAGTCAAAGCAGACCTTCCCGCAGACCTCTCTCAGCTCATGGTCCGCGCCATCAACCTGAACACCCACCTCAAATCCAACCCCAAGGACGTCTCTAACCGCAGGGGTCTCAACATGATTGAGGCAAAGATCAGGCGCCTTGAGCACTACTACAAGGACAACGGAGTCCTTCCCAAGACCTGGAAGTACTCTCTCGCTAACGCAGAACTGATGCTTAAGTGAG
>JAKSHU010000114.1 GCA_024399175.1 archaeon | reverse complement strand
CTCCAACAGGCTCGAGGCGGACTGCGACGGAAGCCTGTTCAACACCTACCGCGTCCTCAGAACCCTCAACCCCTCGCCCTACATGTTCTACTTCTCCGGATCCGACATGGAGGTCGCAGGAGCATCCCCCGAGACCCTCGTCAAGCTGGAGGACGGCATCCTCCACACCTTCCCCCTCGCAGGCACCAGGCCCAGGGGAAGGACCGAGGAGGAGGACCTCGCTCTCGAGAGGGACCTCCTCGCCGACCCCAAGGAGCTCGCCGAGCACAACATGCTCGTGGATCTCGGAAGGAACGACATCGGAAAGATCAGCAGGTTCGGCACCGTCGAGGTGGAGAAGTATCACTGCATCGAGAGGTACTCCCACGTCATGCACATCGGTTCCACCGTCAGGGGAGTCATCCGCGAGGATATGGACGCCCTCGACGCCGTCGGATCCATCCTTCCCGCCGGAACCCTCTCCGGCGCACCCAAGATCAGGGCCTGCCAGATCATCAACGACTTGGAGGACAACAAGAGGGGAATCTACGGAGGAGGAATCGGATACATCGACTTCTCCGGAAACCTGGACCTCTGCATCGCGATCCGCATCGCCTACAAGAAGAACAACAAGATCTTCATCCGCAGCGGAGCGGGAATCGTGGCCGACTCCGTGCCCGAGAACGAGTTCCAGGAGTGTCTGAACAAGGCCGCGGCTGTGGTCAAGGCCCTCAAGCAGGCGGAGAGTGAGGAATGATGATAGTCCTTATCGACAACTACGACAGCTTCTCCTACAACCTCTACCAGATGCTCGGATCCATCAACCCCGACATCAAGGTGATCAGGAACGACGCGATGACCCCCGAGGAGATCGATGCACTGAATCCTGAGGCGATCATCATCTCCCCCGGACCCGGAAGGCCCGAGGATGCCGGGGTGTGCCCCGAGGTCATCCGTAAACTTGGTTCCAAGTATCCCCTGCTGGGGGTCTGTCTCGGTCACCAGGCCATCTGTCAGGTGTTCGGAGCGACCATCACCTACGCCAGGCACCTGATGCACGGCAAGCAGAGCATAATCACGATGGAGGACGACCCCCTCTTCAGGAACGTCAACACCGGAGCCCCCGTGGCGAGGTACCACTCCCTCGCCGCCGACCCCGACACCATCCCCGCGTGTCTGAAGGTCATCGCGACCGCCGACGACGGGGATATCATGGCGGTCCGCCACAGCGAGCACATGATCTACGGACTCCAGTTCCATCCCGAGTCCATCATGACCCCCGACGGAAGGCAGATGCTGCAGAACTTCCTGGACCTGGCGGCCGCGAGAAGGAGGAAGGATCAATGATCAAGGAAGCAATCATCAAGATCGTCGACAAGCAGGACCTCACCTACGACGAGGCCTATGCTGTCATCAGCGAGATAATGGACGGAAAGACCACGCCCACCCAGAACTCCGCGTTCCTGGCGGCGCTCTCCACCAAGAGCACCAAGTCCGAGACCGAGGACGAGATCCTCGGCTGCGCCGCCGCGATGAGGGCGCACGCGACACCTCTCGACCACCCCTACAAGGTCCTCGACATCGTCGGAACCGGCGGAGACCACTCCAACACCTTCAACATCTCCACCACCTCGTCGTTCGTCATCGCCTCCGCCGGCGTCAAGGTCGCCAAGCACGGAAACCGTGCCGCGTCCTCAAAGTCCGGTGCGGCGGACGTCCTCGAGACCCTCGGCATCAGCCTCGACCAGCCTCCCGCCAAGGCTGCCAGGCTCCTCGACGACCCCGGGATGTGCTTCTGCTTCGCCCAGAACTACCACTCCGCGATGAAGTACATCGGCCCCATCAGGAAGGAGCTCGGAATCAGGACCGTCTTCAACGTCCTCGGCCCTCTGACCAATCCCGCGAAGCCCGCTTACCAGATGCTCGGGGTCTACGACGAGTCCCTCGTCACCCCTCTGGCGCATGTCCTCTCCCAGCTCGGTGTCGAGAAGGGAATGGTGGCCTACGGACAGGACCGCATGGATGAGATCTCCGGAAGCGCACCCACCACCGTGTGCGACTTCGAGGGAGATGACTTCGACACATTCACCATCACCCCCCAGGAGTTCGGACTCCCGATGTGCTCCAAGTCCGACATCGTGGGCGGAACCCCCGAGGAGAACGCCCGGATCACCGTGGACATCCTCAAGGGAAGGAAGGGCCCCAGGTACAACGTCGTCCTCCTCAACGCCGGTGCGGGTCTCTACTGCGCCGGAAAGGTCAAGGAGATGAAGGACGGGGTCGAGCTCGCGGACAAGCTCATCTCCGACGGCAGGGCATTCGAACAGCTTGAAAGATTCAGGGTGGCCACGAACCAGTGACAGCGAACATCCTGGAGATCCTCGCTGACGCGGCGAGGGAGAGGACCGAGAGGAACAGGGCGCAGGTGCCTCTCGAGGAGATCCGCGCGAAGGCCCTCGCGATGGAGTGCGACACGGGATTCCCCTTCGAGAAGGCCCTCAGGGGAGACGATATACGCTTCATCTGCGAGTGCAAAAAGGCGTCCCCCTCCAAGGGACTCATCGCCCCCGACTTCCCGTACCTGCAGATTGCAAGGGAGTACGAGGATGCCGGTGCGGCATGCATCTCCGTCCTGACCGAGCCCACCCGCTTCCTCGGCGAGGATAGGTTCCTCGGTGAGATCGCTTCCGCCGTCTCGATCCCCTGCATACGCAAGGACTTCGTCGTGGACGAGTACATGATCTACGAAGCCAAGGTCCTCGGAGCCTCCGCCATCCTGCTCATCTGCGCCATACTGACCCAGGAGCAGCTGGACAGGTACACAGAGATCGCGCACTCGCTGGGACTCAGCGTCCTCTGCGAGACCCACGACGAGGAGGAGATGATGATGGCGCTGTCCTGCGGGGCACGCGTCATCGGTGTCAACAACCGCAACCTCAAGGACTTCACCGTGGACATCAACAACTGCATCAGGCTCAGGGGAATGGTCTCCAAGGACCTGGTGTTCGTCGCCGAGAGCGGCATAAGGGACGCATCCGACATAGCGATGCTGAGGGAGGCCGGTGTCGATGCGGTGCTCGTCGGGGAGACCCTGATGAGGGCATCCGACAAGAAGGCGAAACTTGACGAGCTGAGGGGAACCATATGACGATGATGAAGTTCTGCGGCATCCGCAGGAAGGAGGACGTGGAGTACGTGAAGGAAGTGAAGCCCCACTTCGTGGGCTTCGTGTTCGCACCCGGGAGGAGCCGGACCATCTCCATCGAGACAGCTGTCGAGCTGGCGGACATGATCCCCGAGGAGATCGCCACCGTCGGCGTCTTCCTGGATCAGACCATCGAGGAGATCATCGCCGTCGCTCAGACCGGTGCCATCGACTACGTGCAGCTCCACGGAAGCGAGTCCGAGAGGTACGTCTACATGGTGCAGTACTACACGGGACTCCCCGTCATCCGCGCCTTCGTCGTGAGGAACCAGGAGGACATCGAGAAGGCCGTGAACACCAACGCGGACTACCTGATGCTCGATGCGGGCACGGGTTCCGGGGAGACCTTCGACTGGTCCATCCTCGGAGACCTGGGAAGGCCCTACTTCCTCGCCGGAGGACTGTCTCCCGACAACGTCGGGGAGGCCATCAACAGGCTCCATCCCTTCGCGGTGGACGTCAGCTCGGGAATCGAGACCGACGGCTGCAAGGACCTGGAGAAGATGAAAGCATTCAAGAAGGCCGTCGACGCGGCCGAACCATTTTGACAATCACAGAGGTATCACAATGACCAACCAGAACGGAAGATTCGGAGAACACGGGGGCCAGTACATCCCCGAGACCCTGATGAATGCCGTCATCGAGCTCGAGGAGGCCTACAACAAGTACAAGGACGACCCCGAGTTCAATGCCGAGCTCAACGAACTGCTCAACGAGTATGCCAACAGGCCCAGCAGGCTCTACTTCGCGAAGAAGATGACCGAGGACCTCGGCGGAGCGAAGATCTACCTGAAGAGGGAGGACCTGAACCACACCGGAGCACACAAGATCAACAACGTCCTCGGTCAGGCCCTTCTTGCCAAGAAGATGGGAAAGACCAGGCTCATCGCTGAGACCGGTGCGGGACAGCATGGAGTGGCCACTGCCACCGCCGCCGCGCTCCTGGGTCTCGAGTGTCTCGTCTACATGGGCGTGGAGGACATGGAGAGGCAGGCCCTCAACGTGTACAGGATGCGTCTCCTCGGTGCCGAGGTCAGGGGCGTCTCCACCGGAACCGGAACCCTGAAGGACGCCGTGTCCCAGTGCATGAGGGAGTGGACCTCCCGCATCGCGGACACCCACTACTGTCTCGGATCCGTCATGGGTCCCCACCCCTTCCCCACCATTGTCAGGGACTTCCAGGCCGTCATCGGCAGGGAGATCAAGCAGCAGATGCTCGAGAAGGAGGGACGTCTCCCCGACATGCTCATCGCATGTGTCGGCGGAGGATCCAACGCCATCGGAACCTTCTACGACTTCATCGGTGACAAGGAGGTCGAGCTCGTCGGAGCCGAGGCCGCCGGAAAGGGAATCGACACCCCTCTGACCGCCGCCACCATCAACACCGGTTCCCTCGGAATCTTCCATGGAATGAAGTCCTACTTCTGCCAGGACAAGTTCGGACAGATCGCACCCGTCTACTCCATCTCCGCCGGACTGGACTACCCCGGTGTCGGTCCCGAGCACGCCTGGCTCTACGACATCGGAAGGGCCAGGTACGTGGGCATCACCGATGACGAGGCCGTCGATGCCTTCGAGTACGTCTCGAGGACCGAGGGAATCATTCCCGCCATCGAGTCGTCCCACGCACTGGCATACGCGATGAAGGTCGCACCCACAATGCCCAAGGACAAGATCATCGTCGTCACCGTCTCTGGAAGGGGAGACAAGGACGTCGCCGCCATCGCAAGGTACAGGGGAGAGGATCTCCATGAGTGATCTTCACAAGGCGTTCGACCACGGAAAGGCCTTCATCGGCTTCATCACCTGTGGAGACCCAGACCTCGAGACCACCGGAAAGGTCGTCCGCGCGATGGTCGAGAACGGGGCCGACCTCATCGAGCTCGGAATCCCCTTCTCCGACCCCACCGCCGAGGGACCCGTCATCATGGGTGCCGACGAGAGGGCACTCAAGGGAGGTGTCACCACCGATGACATCTTCGAGTTCACCAAGGAGCTCAGGAAGGACGTCAAGGTCCCCATGCTCTACATGACCTATGCAAACGTCGTCTACCACTACGGAACCGAGGAGTTCTGCAGGAGGGCCCAGGAGGCGGGAGTCAGCGGACTGATCCTTCCCGATGTGCCCTTCGAGGAGAAGGCGGAGTTCGAGTCCATATGCCTGGCACATGGAATCGACCTCGTGTCCATGATCGCCCCCACCTCCGAGAACAGGATCGCCATGATCGCCAGGGAGGCCAAGGGATTCATCTACGTCGTCTCCTCCCTCGGAGTCACCGGAACCAGGAGCAGCATCACCACCGACCTTGCACCAATGATCGCCAAGATCAAGGAGAACACCGACGTCCCCTGTGCCATCGGATTCGGGATCTCCAACCCCGAGCAGTGCAGGAACAAGGCATCCCTTCCCGACGGAGCCACCGTCGGAAGCGAAACGGTA
>JAKSHU010000113.1 GCA_024399175.1 archaeon | reverse complement strand
CGAGGTCGTCGACGACTGCCTCCTGTGCGTAGGACTGCATGATCTTGACGAACATGTCTTCAGAACAGGGAGATCCGGTGGGCCCTCCCTGGATGATGGGCTTGACGGGGCTGTTTCCGTGCCTGGGGTAGAAGCGTGCGATGTCACGTCCCTCTCCGAGGATGAGCTTCTTGGGGGTCTTCTTGATTCCCTCCCACACCTCCTCCTCGGTGACCTTCATGACACGTCCGAGATCCTGACAGTAGAATCCGGTCTCGACGAGCATCTCGAGTCCTGCCTGGAACAGGGCGTTCTTGGTCTCGTTGTCCTCGGGGACGATCTGGTCGCCGAAGTCGAGCTTGTACTTCTCCTTGAGTGCGGTGAGGTTCTGGGGGATGATGGTGTAGTCCCACTCGGACTCGGGGACCTTCTTTCCCTTTACGAACCTCTCATACACATCGATGACGGTAAGGGGTCTGGTTGCTGCCATTTGTATTCACCTTGTATTGTTGATAGGTATGGGGTTTCACTGTGAGCAGAGCTTGTCACAGAGACCGATGATCTCGTTCGCGGTGGCGGAGTATCCGTCTGCCTTGATCTCGTCGCAGAACTGCTGGGAGCAGGGCGCTCCTCCGAAGATGCACTTGACATCCATCTCCATCTCGTCCCTTGCCTCGACGAGCTCCCTCTGGGACTCGAGAGTGGTGGTCATAAGGGCGGATCCTGCCATGACCTGGGCGTTGTTCTCCTCTGCTGCATCGAGGAAGTCCTGTGCGGTGACGTCGCATCCGAGGTCGATGACGTTGTATCCTGCTCCGCGGAGCATTGCGCAGCAGACGTTCTTTCCGATCTCGTGGATGTCTCCCTCGACGGTTCCGAAGATGATGGTACCCTTCATGCTTCCGGCACCTGCCTCCATGAGGGGCTTGAGGAGGTTGAGTGCGACCTCCATCGCCTTGGATGCGGCGACGACCTGGGGGAGGAAGACCTCTGCCGCGTTGAACCTCTTTCCGATGACTTCCATTCCCTTTCCGAGACCTCCACCGATGATCTCTCCGACGGACATGCCGGCATCGATGGCAGCCTGGGTTGCTGACTGTGCGAGCTTGAAATCCCAGGTCTCGATGGAGGTCCTGAGGTCTGCAAGGATCTGTTCGTTGCTCATTTTTTTCTCTCCAATGACTCCGTGCATTCAATGAAATTTCACTTTATTGCACATTTGTCTAATCCATCGCATATCAATTGGATATTTATAGATTACTCGGAAATTAACAAATGTTTAATCATATATTTCGTTCTAATTCATTTTTCAAGTCAAATCTCTAACAATTTAGTTTATCACTAGACAAATGTCTAATGAATACACGTTAAGATTTTTGTCATTGTTGGATGGAATAAGAAACTGAGTCTGTACAAATGTCTTAACAGATGTTTGGATTGGAAAAACAACCGTTGAAGTTAGACGAAGGTATTGACACGAGAATCTGCCGAGGGAGAATGCATAGACAAATGTCTATCGGTGATGTGGCCCAGACCGGGGTCCCGCCCTCCACCCGGAGAGCAGGAGAGTGCCGTCCGGACTCAGATGCCGAGGACACCGGTCACGAGGATGATGGCGAGGAAGACCGGGAACACCCATTTGATGAGTATCGGATAGATCCTCTTGAGGGAGAAACCTCCAGAGCTCTCAATCTCGTCGGTGATGACCTTCGGGCCGATGACATGTCCGATGAAGATGCACATCAACAGGGCGACAACGGGCATCAGGACGGTGTTGGAGGCGAAGTCGAAGAGGTCGAGCAGACCCTTTCCGGCGATGTTGATCCAGTCGAGGGGACCGAATCCCAGGGAGATCAGGGTTCCGACGACGAGGGTCGGCAGAGTGACGAAGAGGACCGCCCTGTGACGTGTCGCGTGGAAACGGTCGATGATCGTAGAGACGACGGCCTCGAGGATGGATACGGCAGAGGTCACCGCCGCGATGAAGAGCATTATGAAGAAGAATATCGCCACGAGGGTTCCGCCGGGCATTCCGGTGAAGATCTCGGGAAGGGCGACAAAGACCAGTCCCGCTCCGGAGGGCATGCTCTCCCCGAACGCGTTGTAGGCGATGGGGACGATGAGCAGACCTGCGAGGATCGCGATGGCCGAGTCGATGACGATGACCGTCATCGAGGACCTCTGGATGCTGTCCTGCTTCTTCATGTAGGATCCGTATGTGATGGTTATTCCCATGGCGAGGGACAGCGAGAAGAACGCCTGTCCGAGGGCACTGGTGAAGACGCTCGCGTCCACGTGCGAGAGGTCGGGCAGGAGGAAGTACTCCATTCCACCCATCGAGCCGGGCTGGAAGAGCACGTACACGACGAGGATGACCAGGAGAATTAGGAACACGGGCATGAAGATCGTGCTGAGCTTCTCAATTCCGCGGTCCACTCCCAGGTAGACGATGATTCCCACGATGGAGATGAAGACGATGGTGGTGAGGACCGCGAGGTAGGAACCGGAGAAGTCCCCGAAGATGCCTATGCAGTCGCTTCCCGCCAGATAGTATCCGAGGTAGCCTATGATCCATCCACCGACGACACAGTAGTAGGGATAGATCAGCGCGGGGACCAGCGTGCTGAGCACACCGATGATCTTCGCGCGGGGACGCAGGGTCCCGTATGCGTCGATGGGACTCTTGCGTGTCATCCTTCCGAGGGCGATCTCCGTGCACACCATCGCGAGACCGAAGACAACGACGATGATGATGTAGGCCAGCAGGAATGCTCCTCCTCCGTGCGAGGCCGCCATGGTGGGGAAGCGCCAGATGTTGCCCAGACCTACGGCTGAACCCGCGGTGGCCATGATGAAACCGATCTTTCCGGAAAAGGAACCTCTTTCGGACACATCCCGTAAACCGTGCTGACCCTTCATAATGATTGGGGCGCACGGAACGGCCCGCAAGGTCGGTACACGGACACTTATGCCTGTAAACAATGATGAATGTACAGAAAAATACATCACAGCATCCAGTCCGTCAGAGGTGCCCCGGGAACATCCCCGTCAGACATCCAGGGGACGGCAGCGCCTCTCGAAGGAGAGTATCGCCCTCCAGGCGAGCCAGGCCATCAGCAGACCGCCGAAGACCTCGATAACGGCCATTATGACCCAGATCATGGTGACGCTGTGGAAGATCCAGGCCATCGCGGCATAGCCCGAGACCATCACGATGTTCCTGATCAGGGAGGAGAGGAAACCGATCTCGGAATGCTTCAACGCCTGCAGGAACGACGATCCCACGAACACCTGGGACATCACGGGCATGCACGCTCCCAGGCACAGGAAGATGATCATCGTCTCCACGCGGAGGTACTCGAGGTCGCCCGCCTGCGTGAACAGCATCGCCAGGGGATACGACATCACCATCATCGCGACGCTGGTGAGGGTCGTGTGCCACATGGAGCGTCTGACCGCGAAGCGATAGGCATCCTTGACGAGGTCGGGCCTCCCCATCGCGTACTCCGCGGAGCAGACGGACACGACCGCGCCGCTGTACGCCTGCGCAGGGATCAGCACGATGTAGGCCACCCTCCAGGCCGAGGTGTACACGCCCACGGCGTCGGCACCGCCCACTCCGACGATGATGAAGTTCATCGGGATGTTGATCACCGACATCGTGACGTACTCCGCGCTCTGGGGAAGTCCCACGCGGAGGATGTCCCACGAGAGGGTGGCATCAGGCCTGAGGTCACGCAGGCGGAGAGACACGTACATCCTGTGACGACCCGTGTAACAGGGTGACGGCCCCCGCGAGCATGGTCGCCCATCCCGCTCCGGCGACACCCATCCCGAACCCGTACATCAGGACGGGGTCGAGGACCATGTTGGACACCGCACCCGCGACCTGGATCGTCATTGACGCCTTGGCGGCACCCTCGCCACGGAGGATGCCCGACATCATCGAAGCGGAGATCAGGAAGAACGCGCCGACGAACATCGGCATCCCGTAGGCCACCGCGGCCTCCGCGGCCTGGGGCTCCCCGAAGGCGTGCATCAGGGGCGACGCGAGCGGAACGAGGATGAGGGACAGCAGGAGCGAGAACGCGACCATGACGAACAGCGACTGACCCGCGGCACGGGAGGCTCCCTCCCTGTCCCTGAGACCAACGTGGCGGGCGATGGCGGAGGATGCTCCGACGGCCAGTCCGCTGCCCACGCCGCAGACGCTGGCATATAACGGATAGGCAAGACCCAGGCCTCCGACGGCGGCCGCACCGAGCCAGGACGCCCACATGATATCGGTCATCGAGTTGAGGTTCTGGATCAGGATGGCCACCGCCAGCGGCATCGTGATGGAGGGTATCGCTACCCTCGGATCACTCAGCAATGTCCTGACACCCTCCGTGGACTCCATATCCGTCTTCCACGCTCAGCGTGTATATATAGGCACGCGTGCGCAACACTTATTATAAAGTGCACGATGGGGAACCGATTATCATGAGGATCGCGGCGGTCTTGGCTGACAGATGCCAGCCCAAAAAATGCAACAAGGAATGCCACAAGTTCTGTCCTCTCGTGAGGACCGGCGTGGAAGCAATCGTCTTCGGGGAGAGGGGAAAGCCCGTCATCTCCGAGGTGCTCTGCCACGGATGCGGAATCTGTGTGAACAAGTGTCAGTTCGATGCCATCAAGATCATCGGACTTGCGGACGAGCTCAAGGAGGAGATGATCCACCAGTACGGCGAGAACACCTTCCGTCTTTACAGGCTCCCCACCCCCAAGAAGGGTACCATCACCGGTATCCTCGGACCCAACGGTATCGGAAAGACCACCGCCATCAACATCCTCTCCGGTCTCGTCAAGCCCAACCTCGGCAACTACGAGAACCCTCCCACCCAGGAGCAGGTCCTCGCCCATTTCAAGGGAACCGAGATGCACAACTACATGAAGGACGTCTACGAGGGCAAGATCAAGGTGGCCTACAAGCCCCAGTACGTCGACCTCCTCCCCAAGTCCACCAAGGGTGTCGTCAGGGACCTCCTCTCCAAGAACACCGAGAGGATGACCGTCGAGGAGGCCGCCAAGACCTTCGGTCTCGAGCAGGTCATCGACAGGGACATCTCCAAGCTTTCCGGAGGAGAGCTGCAGAGGGTCGCCATGGCCGCCACCTGCATGAAGAACGCGGACATCTACTTCTTCGACGAACCCACCTCCTACCTCGACATCTACCAGAGGGTCAAGATGGCACGCATCATCAAGAAGCTGGCCTCCGAGGACAAGTACGTTATCGTCATCGAGCACGACCTCGCCATCCTCGACTACCTCGCGGAGAACGTCAACCTCGTCTACGGATCCGAGGGAGCGTACGGAGTGTTCACCAAGGCCAGGCAGGTCAGGGTCGCCATCAACGCGTACCTCAACGGATACCTGCCCGAGGAGAACATCAGGTTCAGGGAGAGGCCCATCGAGTTCGACCTCATGGCCCCTCCGGGAGAGTGGGACACCCCCGAGCTCATCGACTTCGAGGCCGTCTACAAGGACTTCGGCGAGTTCAAGCTCGACGTCAACAGCGGAAACGTCAAGATCGGCGAGTCCGTCGGAATCGTCGGACCCAACGCGACTGGTAAGACCACCTTCGTCAAGATGCTCGCCGGCGAGATCAAGCCCGACAGGGGAAACGTCACCGGTGTCATGAAGGTCGCCTACAAGCC
>JAKSHU010000112.1 GCA_024399175.1 archaeon | reverse complement strand
AGGGCCATGCAGATGTCGCAGTGCTGCTCCTCGATGAGCTTCTTGCATGCGACGGGCAGGTCCTTCATCCCGGGAACGGTGACCCTGATGATCTTGAATCCCGTTCCGGTATGCTGGAGCTCGTCGATGGCCGCCTTGCCCATGTCGTACCTTGCGAAGGTGGTGTCTGCTATTCCGATTGTCTTCATGAGGATCCTCCCATGTTCTTGATCTTCTGGACGATGCGTCTGGTGGCGTTCAGGTCATCGGCGGTCTCGGTCGCCCTCTTGACCCTGATGTTCCCCAGTCCCTGCTCGGCGAGCCTCCTCTCGAGGTCCGCCTCGTCGAAATGCTGGTCGAAGCCGAGGACGATGACGTCGGGACGGATCTCCTTCACGATGTCGAAGATGCTCCCTCCGTTCCTTCCCACGATGGCCCTGTCCACGGGTTTCAGGTTCTCGACGACCTTCACCCTCATGAAGTCGGGGGTGATGGGTTCGTGCTTCTGCCTGCGGACGGTCTCGTCACAGGCCACCACCACGACCAGCTCGTCTCCGAACGAACGTGCCTGCTGGAGGTAGGAGATGTGTCCAGGGTGGATCAGATCGAACACGCCCGAGGCCATCACCCTTACCATGCGCTCACACATCCAGTCCGGGGTTCTTGCTCTTGAACTCCTTCCAGGCCGCGATGATCTCGTCACCGGTGACGATGGGGATGTCGTGCTCCTGTGCGTATTTGAAGCACTCCTCCTTGTTCTTGGAGTGTCCGTCGTGACCCATCATCTCGCAGATGGTGGCGGAGGGCTTGACTCCGGCCATGTACATCATGGCGGCGGCGAGCTCGGTGTGTCCGTGCCTGGTCTCGAGGAGCCTGTCGGTGGTGTTGAGAAGGTGCACGTGTCCGGGTGCCCTGAACTCCTTTCCGAGGTCCTTGGCGATCTCGTCGGCGGGCTTGTCCTGGAAGATGACCTCGCAGAACCTGCTGATGGTGAGCGCCCTGTCTCTGTCGGGGATGCCGGTGTAGGTGTCCCTGTGGTTGATGGTCACTCCGAAGGAGGACTTGGTGCGGTCGTAGGGTATGTCGCTGGGAGCCATCATCCTGAGCACGGGGTACTTCTCCCCTGCATCCCAGAAGACGTCGGAAAGGAAGGGAAGTCCGATGTCCATCGCGAGTCTGTGGGGCATGATGGTGCAGAGAAGTCCTCCTGCATCCTCCCTCATCTGGGTGATCCTCTCGTATGTGACGAACTGGGAGGCGATGGTCATATCAGTCTCCTTCTCGCGGTTGTCAAAGTCATAGATCAGGATCATCTGGCCGTTCCTGACGGCCTCCAATGCTTTTTCCATGCTCATTAAGCTCTCCTCTGAGGGCGAGATAGTGTTCTCTTTAAAATAAGTCATTGGTAACTACCAAGGAACTGGTAACGGCGGACAGGTCGGAAATGTCCTCCCAGCAACCTTGGGCGGGACCGATCCGTCCAACTTCCAGAAGACTAATATATCGTCCAAATGTTCTCAGATTCACACGGATTCGGGGACATTATGCCTGAATCCCGTTCGGGAGATTACGCCTGTGACGACTGGAAACCGTGAAGACTATCTCATCGCCATCCTCAGACTCACCGAGGGAGGAACCGCAGCCAAGACCACCGAACTTGCAAGCTTCATGGGGGTCTCCCCCGCAAGTGTCAGTGAGATGCTGAAGATCCTCTCCAAGGACGGACTCGTGGAGTATGCGAAGTACCGGGGGGTCAAGCTCACGGAGAAGGGACTCACCGACGCGAGGCTCACCAGGAAGAGGCATCACGTCGTCGAGAAGTTCTTCATCGACATCCTGGGACTTGATCCGATGGCCGCCCATGAGGAGGCCCACCGCATCGAGCACTCCATCTCCGACGAGGCGGCACAGAAGATATGCGACATGCTCGGAAACCCTCCGGACTGCGACTGCCAGTGCTGCATCAACCCCTGCAAGTCCGTCTCCGGGTTCGGCATCGCCATTACCACTCTCGTGCGCGACATGGGCGAGGGCAACAGGGGAAGGATATCCTGCATGAAGTCCGAGGACAGCAACGTGCTCAAGAAGATCATGGCCCTCGGCATCGTCCCCGGAAGGGAGATCGTCCTCGAGTCAAAAGATGAGGAGAACAACGCCTATCTGGTCCAGTCCAACGGAGCGTCCATCGTCCTCGATGAGACCCTTGCATCCGCGGTGTACGTCGACCTGCAGAACTGAGAATGGATCCCAGCGGAATCGCTGATTCTGTGAAAATACTCACATATGGCAGGTTTTTCTATTTTTTTAACAAAATTATGTTATTATCCGAAGATTTATAAGAAATAACCAAATATGTGTTATTAAATGTTTGGGTGAACTGCTTTGTTTTTGAGCTATATTGACGAGTCTGGAAAACCAACACCGAAGGATGATGAGAATGAATATGTTCTTGCATCGATCACTATTCATGAAGCAGAGTATAACAAAGCAGAATCCATGTTAAAAGCTGTTAAAAAGAAATATTTTCTAGACAATTCTGAAGAAGATATAGAAATACACACCACTGACTTGATCAGTGGGAAAAAGGCGTTTAAGGATCTCAGTGTCCAGATAAGACTTGATCTATTGAATGATGTAATAGGTATACTGGACGGTTTAGATTGTACATTGAATTGTGTCCTAATCCGCAAAAATTTCCTTAATAATTGGTCCAGTGAAGATATCGATCAAAGAGCCTTCAAATTATTGTTTGAACGTTTATGCTATGCCCATAATGAATTGAATTCTGGTCTGAAAATAAAACATAGGGATTGTCCACAGTATGGATTGCTATTCATGGATTCCATCAGTCCCAAGGTGGATAATGTGTTGAAAGTGAAAATACGCAATCTTATGAAAACTGGTACTGAATATGTAAAGAACCAGTACATTATCGAGGATATGATATTCATAGATTCGCGTTATAGGTCTCTTTCCCAGATAATTGATGCAGTGGCATACTGTATTAGGAGGTATTATAGGTTAAAATTTAGGCCAGATTCTGATTCAAGGGAGATTGAAACATATACTCAATTATACCAGGTCATTTCTAAGAAAATAAGATCTAGGTCAAACGGAGACGGCAATGGTGTCGGCATCAAGATTTATCCAAAAGATAAGTGGTAGAGTTTGGTCGCCTGACAGCCACATCCCTCTACCGAGTCTCCTGTTTGAGACGAATGATACTATGGGTTTGTACAATAAATAATTTATTAAGTTATAATAAGGTTAGATTTTTACCACTAATCATCAATATCGTCAAAATCGGTTATTGAATTATCGAATTTGATTGCTGGCTCATCTAAGTTCATTTCTGGCGCAAACAAGTTCCTTTTCAGCGCACCCTGAAGTCCACGCCGAGCTCGTCGGCGAGTCTCTGGGACCTTTCCTCGTCCTCCGTCGAGAGATACCCTCCGACGATGGACACGGTGACATCGTCCATCTGCACCCTGCAACCTTTTATGAATCCTATGAGGGAGTCGAACGCCTCCTGTCCGTCGAACCTGCAGCGGGTTATGCGCTTGTACGACTCTGCGTCCGGGGCGTTGAGGCTGATGGATATCGAGTCGAGCGCCTTCGCGAGGTCGGGCACGATGTCGCGTCCGTTCAGGAGGTTCCCGAGACCGTTGGTGTCGAGACGCACATTCTTCTTCAGCGAGGTATGGATCCTGTCGGCGATCTCCAGGAGCACGTCGAGCCTCTCGGTGGGCTCGCCGTATCCGCAGAACACGATCTCGTGGATCTCCATCAGGTTGTGGTACCTGAGCTCCCTGATGACATCCTCCGCGGAGGGTTCCTCCTTGAGCCACAGGCTGTCGGCGTCCCCCAGTCTGGGCGTGCTGTCCCTGATGCAGAAAATACAGCTGCAGGGGCACTTGTTCGTGAGGTTGATGTAGAGGTTGCGTCCGTAGCGATAAACGATGCTCATGGTGTCACCGGGAGATGTGGTCCGGGGTCTCCCCCGGAAATGTGTTTGGATCAGTTGTGGGTGAAGACGGCGGTGACCTTGTCCTTGTCCCTGGACTCGATCCTGACGAATCCGAACCTCTCGAACTGGACGATGTCGCTCTTCTCGGAGAGGAGGGCATTCTCGACGAGTCCGGACGCGACGGTTCCGTCGGGCATGTAGACCTCGCAGGGGGTGGAGTCCCTGGAGACCCACTGGACCGCCCTCATTCCGCCCTTCTTCATGGCGGAGATGTCGGTTCCCGCGTAGACGGCGGGGGTTCCGTAGTCGAGGTTGCAGAGGTCCTTGAGCCTGATCCTCCTGTCCTCGGTGAAGGTGGCGGAGTCCTTCTCGGAGATGAAGAAGGTCTTGTCGCCGGCGATGTTGTACTCCCTGAATCCGTTCTCGGCGTGGTCGGGGTGCTTGGGTGCCTTTCCGATGATGGAGTCGACTCCGTCGATGGTGTACTCGACGGGGTTCTGGACGAAGAAGTACCTGTTGCTGACGGGGTCGATGACGTCCCTGTTCATTCCGTACAGGTTGTCCCAGGAGAACTCGATGTCGACGGACTTCATTCCGCTCTCGACCCAGTATCTCCTGATGGCCTCGGGCTTGATTCCCCTTCTCTCGAGCGCCCTGACGGTTCCGGTCCTGACGTCGTTCCATCCGGTGTACTCCCCGTCCCTGATGCTCTGCTTGATGAGGGAGGTCTTGAGGACGGTGTCGGGGATGTTGACGAGTCCGTAGTGGTAGTACCTGGGCTTCTCCCATCCGAAGTAGTCGAAGATGTACTCCTGCCTGTTGGTGTTGTTGAGGTGGTCCTTTCCCCTGATGACGTGGGTCATTCCCATGAGGTGGTCGTCGATGGCGACGGAGAGGTTCATCATGGGGTAGCAGCGGTACTTGGAACCGGTGAGGGGGTGCGGTGCGTCGACGATACGGAGTGCGACGAAGTCCCTGACGGCGGGGTTGGGGTGGTCGATGGCGGTCTTGACGACTGCGATCGCGGATCCCTCGGGATAGGTTCCGTCCATCATTTTGGTGTATCTGTCGAGCTGCTCGTTGACGGGGAGGTCCCTGCAGGGGCAGGCCTGCTTGGCCTCCTTCTTCTTCCTCCAGTCCTCGGCGTCGCAGGTGCACACGTAGGCATGTCCCATCTCGATGAGCTGTCTGGTGTAGTCGTAGTACATCTCGAACCTCTCGGACTGGATGAACTTCTTGGTGATGTCGACTCCGAGCCAGTCGAGGTCCTCGGGGATCATGTCGTACGCGTCGGGGTCGATCTTCTCAGGGTTGGTGTCCTCGAACCTGAGGACGAGCTCCCCGTTGTACCTCTTGCAGTACTCGTCGTTGAGGATGGAGACACGGGTGTGTCCGATGTGGAGGGGCCCGGAGGGTCCGGGCGCAATGCGCATGACGGGCTTCTTCTGGTCGGCACCCTCGAGCGCGGGGAGCTCGTAGGTCCTGACCTTCTTCTCCTTCTTCGCGCTGATTCCGGCCGCGTCGAGCTCGGCCTTCTGCTTGTCAAGTCCGAGTGCGTTGACCTCGGCGACGATTCCGTTGATGATCTCGGTGACCTCGGCGACCTTGGACCTGTACTCGGGACAGGTTCCGAGGATGCTTCCGACGATTGCCTTGGGGTTGGCGGTTCCGTTGAACCTCACTGCGTTCTGCAGTGCCAGTTTTCTGATGGTTTCCTCGATGGGCTCAGACATAGTGGCGGCTCATTCGCGCACGTTTATA